>CAYXOM010000222.1:0-7475 GCA_964466565.1 uncultured Mycobacterium sp. | reverse complement strand
TTGATGATCTTCTGCATCCCGGGCAGGATCCCGCGGCTGGCGCACACCTTGTTCCAGCCGTGGTAGCCGGTCAGCGCCAGGCAGCCCTCGACGACGTGGTTGTAGGTCACCGACGCGCGAATCTGATTGGCCGGACCGGCGTCCTGCTGCAGGACGTAGAGGCTGGCAGGCAGCTCCCGGGTGAAGATCTGCATGTAGGGCTCGTTGAACCCGATAAACTCGTGCAGGTCTCCGGAGAGCCCGACGGCGTCGAACCACAGCCGGAACGCGAGGGTGTGTTTTGCCTCCTCGTAGACGAACTGTGTCAGGTACATCTCGTCGGCGAAGCGTTGCTCGGCGGCCATCGCCGCGACGAACGGTTGCAGATCCTGGGTGACGGACTCCTCGCCGGCCAGGAACTGCGCGGCCAGAATGGTGGTCATCTTGCGTTCGTCGTCGGTCATCGCCGCGAAGTCGCGGGCGTCCTGGCGCATGTCGATGTCGGCCGGGTTCCACTGCTTGGCGTTCCCCTTGAGGAACAGCCGCATCGGGAAGGACTCCGTGCTGAGTCCGCCGGCGCCCAGCGATGCGTAGCCGGTCCGCTTGCCGTGCTCGATGGTGCGCGTCATGTCGGTCTCCTCGGCGGTCGGAATTCGCCTTCCAGGTTAGTCCGGAATCCGCGGCGCAGGGGCGGCCCGGCGGTTTAGTGTCGTCCCATGACGGCGCCCCTGCACCCGCAGTGGCTGGCCGGCCGTCCGGTCAGCCGGCGGCGTCTGCGCCTGATGAGCCGTCGGCTGGCCGACGTGGGTGTGGCGCTGCCGCGCACCCGGCTGGCCGCGATCGCCGCCGGGGCGCCGGCCACCGAGGCCGAACGGGTGGACATCGCCTTCGCCGAGACCGCGGCGCGGATCACCGCCGAGGGCCGCCGCGACGGACGTTGCCGAGCCCGCCGGCGGGCGGCGCACGGGGCGGTGGTGTTCGTGGCGGTCGTGGTGGCGCTGAACCTGCTGCTGTGCCTCGGTCTGCTGTTCTTCGCGCTCACCGCACACGTCGGGCCCTTCTGAGCCGGGCCGGATCAGGCCGGCACCCGGGCGACGTCAGCGTGAGACGTACCCGTCGGCCACCGACAGCGCCGCGTCGAGGACGGCGAGGCCCTCGGCCGCCTCGGCGTCGCTGACGTTGCAGGGCGGGCAGACGTGGATGCGGTTGAAGTTCGCGAACGGCAGCAGCCCGCCCGACTTGCAGGCCGCCAGCACCGCGTTCATCGCCGGACTCGACCCGCCGTAGGGAGCCAGCGGCTCGCGGGTGCGGGGGTCGGACACCAGTTCCACCGCCCAGAAGACGCCCAGTCCACGGACCTCGCCGACGCTGGGGTGGCGTTCGGCCAATCCGCGCAGTCCGGGGCCGAGCACCTGCTCGCCGATCCGGGCGGCGTTGGGCACCATGCCCTCGTCCTCCATGGCGGTGATCGTGGCCACCGCGCAGGCGGTGGCCAGCGGATGTCCGGAGTAGGTGAGCCCGCCGGGGTAGGGGCGCTCGGCGAAGGTCGCGGCGATCGCGTCGCTGATGGCCACCCCGCCCAGCGGGACGTAGCCGGACGTGACCCCCTTGGCGAAGGTGAGCAGGTCGGGCACGACATCGAAGTGGTCGATGGCGAACCAGCGCCCCGTGCGCCCGAATCCGGCCATCACCTCGTCGGCGATGAGGACGATTCCGTGCCGGTCGCAGATCTCCCGGACCCCGGCCAGATAACCCGGCGGCGGGACCATGATCCCGGCGGTCCCGGGTACCGACTCCAGGATGATCGCCGCGATGGTCGCCGGTCCCTCCATCGCCACTGTCGACTCGAGGTGTTCCAGCGCCCGTTGGCACTCCTGATCGTCGTTCTCGGCGTGGAAAGCCGAGCGGTACAGGAACGGACCGAAGAAGTGCACGACCCCGCTGTTGCCGTAGTCGTTGGGCCAGCGGCGGGGGTCGCCGGTGAGGTTGATCGCGGTGTCGGTGCCGCCGTGGTAGGAGCGGTAGCGGGAGAGCACCTTGTAGCGGCCGGTGTGCAGCCGGGCCATCCGCACCGCGTGCTCGACGGCGTCGGCCCCGGCGTTGGTGAAGAACACCCGGTCGAGGTCGCCGGGGGTGCGCTCGGCGATCAGCCGGGCAGCCTCGGAGCGGGCCGGGTTGACGTGCGCCGGCGCCACGGTGCACAAGGTGGCGGCCTGCTCGGCGATGGCGGCGATCACCGCGGGGTGCTGGTGGCCGATGTTGGTGTTGACCATCTGTGAGGAAAAGTCCAGCAGTCGGTTGCCTTCGCCGTCCCAGACGTAGGAGCCCTGAGCGGCCAGCACCGTCATCGGCGTGAGCTGGGCCTGCGCCGACCAGGAGTGGAAGACGTGCCGACGGTCCAGTTCGTAGGCGTGCTGTCCCTCGGCGCGCGCGGCACCGAGGTCGCGACCGCCGGGCAGCGGGGTTTCGAGGGTGGTCATGGCGGCGAATATTACGGCAGGACAGCCGATCCCGGTCGGCCGGCAACGGTTGCGGCACCGCGGGGCGCCGCTTGGGACACCGTTGCATCACGGTTGGGGCAAAAGGCCTGTTCAGCGTCTGATCTCGGGTTGGCCGGGCACGCGCAGATGTTGTAGAAGTGTCGGTAGTGACTGTTGTGACTAACCAGGCAATCCCGCCCGGGCATCTCAGCAGGAGGGTGGAAGAAATGAAGCACGTCTACAACCGGGTGATCGGTTCCGCGCTGAGCCCGGTCCTGGGTCTGGCCGTCGGACTGCTGCCGGCCGCCGCGGTGGGTTCCGGGATCGCGCTGTCCACGGCGAGCGTGGCCGCCGCGGACGTCTTCGCCGCGCCCGTGACCCGCGAACAGGCCATCACGTTCGTCATCGCGCGCGGGATGTCCCAGATCGGGGTGCCCTACGCCTGGGGCGGAGGCGGCGTCGACGGTCCCAGCAGGGGCACCGGAGAGGCCGCGGAGAGCGTCGGGTTCGACTCCTCGGGACTCATCCAGTACGTCTACGCCGGAGTGGGGGCCAAACTGCCCCGGTCCTCGGGGGCGATGTACCAGGTCGGCCAGAAGGTCACCGCCGCCCAAGCGCTGCCCGGCGACCTTCTCTTCTACGGTCCGGAGGGCACCCAGAGCGTCACGATGTTCCTCGGGAACAACCAGATGCTGGAGGTCACCGACGCCGGTGTGGTGGTCTCTGAGGTGCGCACCACCGACATGGCCCCATACCTGGTGCGGATCGTCGCCTGAGGCGGGTCCGGTTCGATCAGGCGCAGTCGGCGCAGACCGAGTCGCCGTTGGTCCCGCGTATCAGGCGGTTGCGGTGGAAGACCAGAAAGCATCTGCTGCAGGTGAACTCGTCGGGCTGGCGGGGCACAACCCGCACGACGAGATCCTCGCCGGACAGATCCGAGTCCGGCAGCACGAAGTCGCCGGCCGCATCGGAGTCGTCGTCGAGGACGGCGACACCGGGATGCGCTCGGCCCCTGGGCAGGACCTCCAACCCATCGGCCTCGTCGTCGTCGGCGGAGGTGCGGCGGGGGGCGTCGTAATCCAGTGTCATCGGTGGTCGCCTTTCACTCGCTGCCCGCCCGGCCCGGTTCCCGGAGAGGGCGAATGCCGAGAGATTCCCCAGCCGACGACGCGCTAAACCTGCGATCCGCGCGGATCGGAGGTTGCGCGCCGGGTGTCGGTCAGCCCTGGCCGACCGGCTGGCAGTTTGCGGGCATGTCGCCGGGGCGTCAGAGGCCGTACACCCGGCGTGCGTTGTCCCGGCCGACCAGGGTCGCCACCCGGACGGCGTCGGCCAGGCTCCAGTGCCCGCGCCGGACGAAGCCGCCGAGCACCTCGGTGATCCCGTCACGCCACAGCCGGGATCCCAGGAAGTGCAACTCCGGCGGTCCGTAGGCGTCGGAGGAGTAGAGCACCTTGCGCAGCGGTGCCAGTTCGAGGGTGCGGGCGATGAACGCCTCAGCCCTAGCGCCGAGATGGTTGATGCTCAACCCGGTGTCCAGGTGTACGTGGTTGAACGCCTGTGCCAGGTAGCCCGCCTCGCGCTCGTAGGGGTAGCAGTGCAACAGGACGATCGGCGTGTCGCCGCCGCTGCGCAGAAAGTCCAGCAGCAGCAACGGATTCGTGCGGTGCAGGTCGCAGTCGCGGTCACCGAGGCCGACGTGGAACTGCAGCGGCTTGCCCAGCCGGAGCCCCTGGTGAATCCCGAAGCGCAGCAGCACCCGGTCGGTGAGCCGTCCACCGCCGTCGTCGCGCCACCGCGCGGCTGCGGCCGCGACGTCGCGGGGGGAGGGATCGGACATGTCGCCCTCGAAGCCGCCGCGGTAGGCCAGCACCGTCTTGGTGGCGACCGCGCCCTCGGCGCGGGCGTGCAGGATCTCGGTGAACGCCCGCGCGTAATCCCCGCCGGCGGCGACCGCCTGTTCGGCGACCTGCTCGAGTCGCACGATCTCGTGAGCGGATGCCCCGGCCACCCGGGCCAGGTCCCGGGGGCCGCAGACGTCCGGCAGGCCGGTGTCGACCAGCCAGTTGCTCACTCCGGCCGCGGTGAGGAACAGTGCGGCCAGTGATTGCGGGGCGTGGGCCTGGCGGCGGCGCCAATAGGTATCCGGATCGGCATGGGCGGGCAGGCCCAGCAGCGGAGCGCAGTGGGCCCGGACGGCGAACCCGATCTGGGTGTCGAACCCGGAGTCGGCCTCCGAGAGGGGCTCGGTGTTGGCCTCGTTGAGGGAGTTCTCGAACCGGGAGCGGTCGACCTCATCCGTCCAGTAACCGTGGAGGTGGTTGTCGACGAGGAGCAGTGCCTCGACGTGCTCCCGAAGGGTCCCGGTCACAGGCTCCAGGCCATCCGGAACCGGTCGGCCAGCTGATCGGGCGCGAGATCGCCGTACGTCCGGTGCTCGTAGCGGCGGACCGCGACCAGGGCGTCGACGGCCGGGTCGCCGAGGATCGAGCGCATCAGCCCGGAGTGGTCGAGGGAGTCGACGGTCTCGGTCTGCTCGGTGCTCAGCAGGGCGATCCCGCCGCCGGCGAGATCGGCGGGATCCACGGTCACCTCCGGTGGCAGCGGTGTGCCGTCGTCGATCCCCCGCAGAGCCAGGCCGAGTATCGCGGCGGTCGCGAAGTACGGGTTGGCCGACGGGTCGACGATCTTCACTTCCACGTTGGCGCCATAGGCATTGCCGGGGGTCGCGGGCAGGAATCGCACGGCGGCCTCCCGGTTCTCGGTTCCCCAGCACAGGTGGGCGCCTGCCCAGTTGCCCGGGCGCATCCGCAGCCCGGAGACGATAGAACCGCACAGCACCGACTGGGCATCGGCCAGGCCGGCGAGTACTCCGCCGATCGCCGCCTCGCCGCCGGCGGTCAGCCCGTGCGGGCCGTCTCCACCGGAGAACAACGGCGTCGAGTCGCGTGCCAGCGAGAAGTGCTGGTGAGCACCGCATCCCACGGCGCCGGCGAACGGTAGCGGCGACATGCTGACCCGCAGGCCGTATCGGCGGGCGATGCGGCCCGCGATGATCCGCATGGCGACGAGGTGGTCGGCGGCGGCGACGGGGGCGGCGGGCCCCAGCGAGATCTCGAACTGATCGACGCCGTACTCCGGGTGCAGTTGCTCCACCGGGATGCCGGCGTCGGCAGCGGATTCGAGCACATCGCACACGAAGGCCTCATGTTCGAACACGCCCGCCGCGCCGTACTGCGCCCACAGCAGTCCGGGCAGGCGGCCGCCGTCGGGGCCGACGAGCAGGAACTCCAACTCGTGGCCGACCCGGGCGGTAAGTCCCGCTGCACCCAGCGCGGTCTCGACCCGTGCCAGGGTGCCGCGGGCGCAGGCGGGTTCGGGAGCGCCGTCCTGGTCGAAGAAGGACATCGGAGCCCAGGCCAGGCGCTCGCTGAGCGGTCGCAGCATCTCGGCGTCGAGGCGCAGGCGCTGGTCGCCGACCACGCCGATCGCGTGGGTGAAGGCGATCCCCGCCTGGTCGATGCAAAAACCGTGCCAAGTCGGACTGGCGCCCAGGCCGGGGTCGATGAACGCCGGCGTCCGGGAGATCGGGACGGTCTTGGCCAGAGTGAGCCCGGCGGGGTTCACGGCGGTGCCGACGACGGCGCCGATACCGTTGGCTTCCATCTGGGCGAGGGTCGCGCCCACACTCACGTGCCGACGTCCACGGTGATCGAAGGCCACCCGGCCACTCCGGCGGATACTCGGGGGGCGATTGATGAGTTCATGTCCTCAGTCTGGGAGATCGCCGGTCGGGAGGCCCTCAGATCCGCCAGAGCGATTCCTGGGCGACGCTGGCGACCAACCTGCCCGCCGCGTCGTGGATCGCACCGAAGGCCAGGCCGCGCGCATCGCTATGGCTCACCGCCGTCGCGTCGTAGCAGTGCCACTCACCAAGGTCGAACGGGCGGTGCAGCCACAGCGCGTGGTCCAGGCTGGCGGCCCCGCCCTCCCCGGGTTCGACGTGCCCGGGTGGGCGGGCGGTGAAGACCATTCCCAGGTCCGAGACGAAGGTCAGCGCGCAGGCCTGCAGCAGTGCGTCGGCCTCCACCGGGCGGCGGGAGCGGAACCAGAACGGCTGGACCGGCCACGTCGAGCCGGTGCCGGGGGCGGCCCGGAACTCGACGGGCTCGGCCCAGGACTCCGGGGGAGTCAGGTCCTCGGTGGCCTCCTCGAGCGGCAGCTGCACAGGGGCGGGCCGCTGCCAGTCGACGCTGGACTCCGGCGTGTGGAACGAGGCCAGCATCTCGAAGATCGGCACTCCCTGCTGGGCGGCGATGACCCGTCGGGTGTCGAACGAGCGGCCGTCCCGAGTCGCCTCCACGGTGTAGTCGACGTCGACTCCCACCCGGCCCCCGCGGATGAAGTAGGCGTGCAGCGACTGGGGCAACCGGTCGGCGGCGACCGTGGCCCCGGCCGCCGCCAGCGCCTGGGCGGCGATCAGGCCGCCGAAGAGCCGACCGCCCGATCCCTGCGCGACGCGGCCGCTGCGGGTCATGCCGCCGCCCTCCAGTGCCACCACCTCGGCGATCCAGCTGGGCATGGTCCTCCGGTCGGGTGGCGCGGCGCGTGACCGACGCACCTTAACCGCACGCTCCTAGACTTCCCGGAGCGCCCCGCCGACCATCTGGCCGGCTCCCGGCGAGCGAAAGGGCCGTGATGCTCACAGACATCCGCGACAGGCTGGTCGGCCTTTACCGTCGAACCGGCGCCGACGTGCCCTACGGCGACCCGCTGCCCGATCACGGCACCGAGATGGAGGGCTGGTTCTGGCGGGTCTCCGATCAGGCCAGCGGCCGGGCGCTGATCGCCTTGTGCAGCGTCAACCGCCAGCCCGCGGGCGACTGGTCGACCACGGCGGTGGCGGTGCACCCGGGCCTGACGGTGCGCTCGGCGGCGCTGCCGGGGGCCCGCGCCACCCACGCGCCCTTCCGGGGCGTCGCCCGCGACGGGACCGACGGCGTTGCCCCGGGGCGC
>CAYXOM010000221.1:0-10818 GCA_964466565.1 uncultured Mycobacterium sp. | reverse complement strand
CTGGACTGCCCCCAGACCCGGGAGCGGCTCGAGGCGATCCGGGAGCCGATGAGCCGTCCGCGCTTCATCGGCAACCTCAACCGGGCCCTGGCGTTCACCGGTTACCGCATCGACCGGGTGCCGCGCTACGAACTGATCCGGTGCGGACTGCCCGAACCGCCCCCGCGGTCGCCGCCCTACACCGGACTCCCGGCCACCGGGCCCTAGCGACCGGGTTGATCACGGCAATCGCAGAACCCGCCGCTGATCGGTGTGATTCACTACCAAAGCCCGGGCGCGGCCCGGCGACCGTCGAGGTGAGGTGGCTATGAGCGGTGTCGTGAAGCTGTTCCGGGCCCTGTGCGCCGGCATTCTGGCGCTGGCCGGACTCACCGTCACCGCGCCGACCGCCGCCGCCTCGGTGGAGTACCTGATGGTGCCCTCTGCGGCGATGGGGCGGTCCATCCCGGTGGCCTTCCAGGGCGGCGGGCCGCACGCGGTCGTCCTGCTGGACGCCTTCAACGCCGCCCCCGAGGTGAGCAACTGGGTCACGGCCGGCAACGCGATGGGGATTCTGGCCGGAACCGGCCTGTCGGTGGCCGCGCCCGCCGGCGGGGCCTACAGCATGTACACCAACTGGGAGCGCGACGGCAGCAAACAGTGGGAGACCTTCCTCGCCGACGAGCTCCCCAACTGGCTGGCGGCGAACAAGGGCCTTGCGCCCAACCGGCACGCGATCGTCGGAGCCTCGATGGGCGGCACCGGGGCGCTGACCCTGGCGACCTTCCGGCCCGACAGGTACAGCTACGCGGGCACGATGTCGGGATTCCTCACCCCGTCGAACACCCAGATGAACGGCCTGATCTCGGCGGGCATCAACGGCTCCGGCGGCAACGTCGAGGCCATGTGGGGTGCCCCGCAGCTGGGCCGCTGGAAATGGCGCGACCCGAACGTGCACGCGGCTCTGCTCGTCGCGAACAACACCCGGCTGTGGGTGTTCAGCCCGCAGAACGTGGTCTGCAGCGATCCGGCCGCGATGATCGGGGGCTGTGACCAGGCACAGGGCAGCAATCGGACCTTCTACGCGCACTACCGCTCCCTGGGTGGCCGCAACGGTCAGTTCAACTTCCCCACCGGCGGAAATCACGACTGGGGCAACTGGTCGGCCCAGCTCGCGGCGATGGCCGGCGACATCGCGGCGATCGTCGGCTAGCGGGGCGATCAGCCCGAACCGTTAAGTACCCGCAACCCGGCGGTGGTTCAAGCGGCACCTGCGAACCGGTAGGGTGAGGCCCGTGCAGCGCCGGCCCCATGGTCCATCCAGCAAATCCCGCGCAGCCGCCAGGGCGCCCCTGGCGAGGCCGCTCGTGCTCGGGCTGGTGGCACCGGCCGCCCTGCTGTTGAGCGCCGCCTGCGGCGACGGCGCGGACCTGGTGAGCACGGTCGCGCTGCCGTCCGAACAGAGCAGCGACTTCGCCGACGGCGCCGGGGCGGCGATCGCGGCGCCGGACACCGTCCCACCTGGCGTCGCCCTGGAACTGACCCCCGGGCAGCGCGACTACCTCGACGCCCTGGCGGCCGACGGCATCCGGCCGAGCAGCGACCTGCAGGCGCTCAGCATCGGTTCCTACGTCTGCCAGGCCAGGGCCGCGGGGCACGACGAGAACCTCGTCCGCGACCACATCGCCCCCATGGTGCGCAGCGACGTCGCCAGCGCTCAGGCGTCAGCTCCGCGAGCGGCCCGGGTGAACGCCGACGCCGTCATCGCCGGCTACCTCCGCATCGCCACCGAGCGGCTCTGCTGAGCTGGACATGGCGCGCACGTCCCGCAAGAACGCCCGCCGCAGACGCCACCGCATCCTCGCCCTTCTGGCGGCCGGGGCGGTGGCGATGGTGGTCGCCCTGGTGGCGGCGATCGTCGTCGTGGTGGTCCGCCAGCCCGAACCGTCCACCACGGCGATCCCGCCCAGCGCGATCCCCCCGACGGCCCAGCCGGGAAAGAAACCGCGCCCGGCATTCCAGGACGCGAGTTGCCCGGACGTCGCGCTGATCGCGATCCCCGGCACCTGGGAGTCCTCACCGACCGACGATCCGCGCAATCCCGGCCAGTTTCCAATCGCCCTGCTGCTCAACGTGACCCGGCCGCTGGCCGAGCAGTTCGCCCCCGCCCGGCTCGACGTCTACACTGTCCCCTACACCGCTCAGTTCAGCAATCCGCTGACGGGGGACAAACAAATCTCCTACAACGACAGCCGCGCCGAGGGCACCGCCGCGGCGGTGCGGGCGATCACCGAGATGAACGATCGCTGCCCGCTGTCCAGCTTCGTGCTGGTCGGCTTCTCCCAGGGGGCCGTCATCGCCGGCGACATCGTCAGCGACATCGGCAACGGGCGGGGACCCATCGACGAGGACCTGGTGCTGGGCGCCACCCTCATCGCCGACGGCCGCCGCCAGCCCGGCATCGGCCAGGACGTCGGTCCCAGCCCGCCCGGGCACGGCGCGGAGATCACCCTGCGGGAGGTGCCCACGCTCTCGGCGCTCGGACTGACCATGACCGGCGAACGCCCCGGCGGATTCGGGGCGCTGAGCAACCGGACCTACCAGATCTGCGCGGCCGGGGACCTGATCTGCGCGGCGCCGCAGTCGGCCTTCAACATCACCAACCTTCCCCGCCCCCTCGACGTGCTGGCCGGCGGCGCCGGCCAGCCGGTACACGCGTTCTACAACACGCCGCAGTTCTGGAACCTCGATGGGCGACCGGCCACGTCATGGACACTGGACTGGGCACGCAACCTGATCGAGAACGCCCCGCGGCCGCCACACGGCTGAGCGGCGGGCGGGCGCGATTTGGCCGCGTCCGGATCGTGCGCCTAACATTAAGAACCTAATAAGAGCTGGAGGTCTGGTGCCACGACGCAGGCAGGGCCGGTGCCGGGTCGGGGGGTCCGGACGCAGCGGCCAGTTCGCAGGTGTTCCGACAGGAGAGTGGCATGCCGTTCCATAACCCCTTCATCAAGGACGGCCGGATCACCTTTCCGGAGAGCGCGAGCCTGGTCGGCCGGGTGGAGCGCTGGGCGAAAGTGCGCGGCGACAAGCTCGCCTACCGGTTCCTCGACTTCTCCATCGAACGCGACGGCGTGGCGCGCGAGTTGAGCTGGGCGGACTTCGGCGCCCGCAACCGGGCACTGGGGGCCCGGCTGCAGCAGGTGACCCAGACCGGCGACCGGGTGGCGATCCTGTGCCCGCAGAATCCGGACTATCTCGTCGCCTTCTTCGGGACGCTGTACGCGGGGCGGATCGCGGTGCCGCTGTTCGATCCGACCGAGCCCGGTCACGTGGGCCGGTTGCACGCAGTGC
Source organism: uncultured Mycobacterium sp. (assembly GCA_964466565.1). Classification (GTDB taxonomy): domain Bacteria; phylum Actinomycetota; class Actinomycetes; order Mycobacteriales; family Mycobacteriaceae; genus Mycobacterium. Next base: position 7,482 of record CAYXOM010000221.1, on the reverse strand, counting down.
TCGACGACTGCGCCCCCGCGGCGATCCTGACCACCACCGCCGGCGCCGAAGGGGTGCGCACGTTCTTCCGCACCCGGCCGGCCAAAGAACGTCCCCGCGTCATCGCGGTCGACGCGATTCCCGACGAGGTGGGCGGCACCTGGGAACACGTCGACATCGACGAGTCCACCATCGCCTACCTGCAGTACACCTCCGGCTCCACCCGCATCCCGACCGGCGTGCAGATCACGCATCTGAACCTGGCCACCAACGTGGTCCAGGTCATCGAGGCCATCGAGGGCGAGGAAGGCGACCGGGGGGTGAGCTGGCTGCCGTTCTTCCACGACATGGGGCTGATCACCGCGATGATCTCGCCGCTGATCGGCCACTACTTCACCTTCATGACACCCGCGGCGTTCGTGCGCCGCCCGATCCGCTGGATGCGGGAGATCGCCCGTCACCCCGGCGACACCGGCGGGACGATCTCGGTCGCGCCCAACTTCGCCTTCGACCACGCCGCCGCCCGCGGCGTGCCCAAGCAGGGCGACGAGCCGCTGGACCTGTCCAACGTCAAGGCGATCCTCAACGGCAGCGAGCCGATCTCAGCGGCCACGGTCCGCCGGTTCAACGAGGCGTTCGGACCGTTCGGCTTTCAGCCCAAGGCGATCAAGCCCTCCTACGGCCTGGCCGAGGCCACCCTGTTCGTGTCCACCACGCCGTCGTCGGAGGAGCCCACGATCATCTCGGTGGACCGCGACGCACTCAACTCGGGCCGGTTCGTCCCGGTGCCCGACGACTCGCCGAGTGCGGTCGCCCAGGCCGGCGCGGGCCGCGTCGGGGTCGGCGAGTGGGCCGCCATCGTCGACCCGGACACCGCGGCCGAGCTTCCCGACGGCCAGATCGGCGAGGTCTGGATCAGCGGGCAGAACATGGGCACCGGCTACTGGAACAAGCCCGAGGAGACCATCGCCACGTTCCAGAACATCCTCAAGTCGCGAACCAGCCCGTCACACGCCGACGGCGCGGACGCCGACGCCACGTGGGTGCGCACCGGAGATCTGGGCGCCTTCCACGACGGCGAGCTCTACATCACCGGCCGCACCAAGGACCTGGTGATCATCGACGGCCGCAACCACTACCCCCAGGACCTCGAGTACTCCGCGCAGGAGGCGACCAAGGCGCTGCGGACCGGCTTCGTCGCCGCGTTCTCGGTGCCCGCCAACCAGCTGCCCGACGAGGTCTTCGACAACGCGCACTCCGGGCTCAAGCGCGATCCGGCCGACACCTCCGAGCAGTTGGTGATCGTCGGCGAGCGCGCGGCCGGCTCGCACAAGCTCGACCTCGAGCCGGTCGTCGACGCGATCCGCGCGGCGGTCGCCGTCCGGCACGGCGTGACCGTCCGCGACGTGCTGCTGACACCGGCCGGCGCCATCCCGCGCACGTCGAGTGGGAAGATCGGCCGCCGCGCCTGCCGGTCGGCCTATCTCGACGGCAGCCTGCGCGCGGGGAAGGTGGCCCACGCCTTCCCCGACGAGGCGGAATGACCCTCCGAAACGATGTCTGACTCCGATTCGCCCGACCCGACCGTCACCCCGGAGCAGCAGCTGGCCCGGACCGAGATGACCGTCGCCGAGATGCGCGAGTGGCTGCGCAACTGGGTGTCGACCGCGACCGGACAGCCGGCGAACGCGATCGACGAGTCCGTGCCGATGGTGGAACTGGGGCTGTCATCGCGCGACGCGGTCGCGATGGCCAGCGACATCGAGGACCTCACCGGCGTGACCCTGACGGCCACGGTGGCATTCCGGCACCCCACCATCGAGGCCCTGGCCACCGTGATCGTCGAGGGCGAACCCGAACCGGACCTCGAGGACTCCGACGAGGACTGGAGCCGTGCCCGCGATATCGACGAGGGCGTCGCCAATATCGCCATCGTCGGCCTGGCCACCCGGTTCCCCGGCGACATGAACACCCCCGCCCAGATGTGGCAGGCGCTGCTGGAGGGCCGCGATGCCATCACCGAACTGCCCGAGGGCCGGTGGTCGGAGTTCATGGACGAGCCCCGCCTGGCCGAGCGCATCCGCAAGGCCCGGACCCGCGGCGGTTACCTCTCCGACATCAAGGGTTTCGACGCCGAGTTCTTCGCGCTGTCGAAGATGGAGGCCGACAACCTCGACCCGCAGCAGCGGATGGCGCTGGAGTTGACCTGGGAGGCACTCGAGGACGCCCGGATCCCCGCCTCGGCGCTGCGCGGCGCGAACGTCGGGGTCTACATCGGCAGCTCCACCAACGACTACAGCTACCTGGCCATGATGGACCCGCGCACCGCGCACCCGTATGCCATCACGGGCACCGCCAGCTCGATCATCGCCAACCGGGTGTCGTACTTCTACGATTTCCGCGGGCCGTCGGTAGCGGTCGACACCGCCTGCTCCTCGTCGCTGGTCGCCGTGCACTCCGGGGTGCAGGCCCTGCGCGCCGGCGAGGCCGACGTCGTGCTGGCCGGCGGCGTCAACGCCCTGGTGACGCCGGCGGTCACCCTCGGCTTCGACGAGGTCGGCGGCGTCCTCGCGCCGGACGGGCGGATCAAGTCCTTCTCCGCCGACGCCGACGGCTACGCCCGCTCCGAGGGCGGCGGCATGCTGGTGCTCAAGCGCCTGTCCGACGCCCGCCGCGACGGAGATGAGATCATCGCGGTGATCGCCGGCAGCGCGGTCAACCACGACGGCCGCTCCAACGGCATGCTGGCGCCCAACCCCGACGCCCAGGCCGACGTCCTGCGGCGGGCCTACCGCGACGCCGGGATCAACCCGCGCACCGTGGACTACGTCGAAGCGCACGGCACCGGCACCATCCTGGGTGATCCGATCGAGGCCGACGCCCTGGGACGGGTGGTCGGCCGGGGCCGCCCCGCCGACCAGCCGGCACTGCTCGGCGCGGTGAAGTCCAACCTCGGCCACCTGGAGTCCGCCGCCGGTGCGGCCAGCCTGGCCAAGGTGGCGCTGTCGTTGCGCAACGACGCGATTCCGCCGTCGATCAACTACGCCGGGCCGAACCCCTACATCGACTTCGACGCCGTGCGGCTGCGGGTCGCCGACACCGTCACCGAGTGGCCGCGATACAGCGGCCACGCCATCGCCGGGGTGTCCGGCTTCGGGTTCGGCGGCGCCAACGCGCACCTGGTGCTGCGCGAGGTGCTGCCGGAGGACCTGACCGGACCGGAACCCGAGCCCCAGGTCACCGAAGACCAGCCGGGGCAGGCCTCCGGTGGTGTCTACGTCGGCGGCGTGCTGATCGAGGACGACGACGAGGACGAGTTCGTCGCCGCGTACGACTACGAGGCGGCCGAATACGCCGCCGGCAGCGAACCGGAACTCCCCGGCCGCACCGACGAGGCGCTGCGGCTGCTGGAGGTCGCCCGCGGGGAACTCGAGGCGGCCGAACAGCCGGCCCCGGTGGTGCCCCTGGCGGTCTCGGGGTTCCTGACCTCCCGCAAGCGGACCGCCGCCGCCGAGCTGGCCGACTGGATCGACGGCCCACAGGGCCGGGCGTCCTCACTGGAGTCCATCGGCCGGGCGCTGTCCCGCCGCAACCACGGCCGGTCCCGGGCGGTGGTGATGGCCCACGACCACGACGAGGCCGTCAAGGGGCTGCGCGCGGTCGCCGAGGGCAAGCAGTCGCCGCTGGTCTTCGCCGCCGACGGCCCGGTGACCAACGGTCCGGTCTGGGTACTGGCCGGGTTCGGCGCCCAGCACCGCAAGATGGGCAAGAGCCTCTACCTGCGTGACGAGGCCTTCGCCGAGTGGATCAACAAGGTCGACGCCCTGATCCAGGACGAACGCGGATACTCGATCCTCGAGCTGATCCTCGACGACTCGGTCGACTACACCGACGAGACCTGCCAGTACCCGATCGAGGTGGTGCAGCTGGTCATCTTCGCCATCCAGATCGCCCTGGGGGAACTCCTCAAACACCACGGCGCCAAACCCGCTGCGGTCATCGGACAGTCCCTCGGCGAGGCGGCGGCCGCGTACTTCGCCGGCGGGCTGTCGCTGGCCGACGCCACCCGGACGATCTGCTCGCGTTCGCACCTCATGGGCGAAGGCGAGGCGATGCTGTTCGGGGAGTACATCCGGCTGATGGCCCTGGTGGAGTATTCCGCCGACGAGATCGCCGCGGTGTTCTCCGACTTCCCCGATCTCGAGGTCTGCGTCTACGCCGCGCCGAACCAGACGGTGATCGGCGGCCCGCCCGCGCAGGTGGACGCGATCATCGAACGCTGCGAAGCCGAGGGCAAGTTCGCCCGCAAGTTCGCGACCAAGGGAGCCAGCCACACCACCCAGATGGACCCGTTGCTGGGCGAGCTGGCCGCCGAACTCCAGGGGATCGACCCGCATCCGTTGCGGATCGGCTACTTCTCGACGGTGCACGAGGGCGGTTACCTCCGACCCGGCGAGGCGATCCACGACGTGGACTACTGGCGCAAGGGCCTGCGCCACAGCGTCTACTTCACCCAGGGCATCCGCAACGCCGTCGACAACGGCCACACCACCTTCCTCGAGCTGGCCCCCAATCCGGTGGCTCTCATGCAGGTTGGCCTGACCACCGCCGCGGCCGGCCTGCATGACGGTCAGCTCATCGCGACCCTGGCCCGCAAGCAGGACGAGGTCGAGTCGGTCGTGGCGGCCATGGCGCAGCTCTACGTCCACGGCCACGACCTTGACTTCCGGACCTTGTTCACCCACGGCTCCGGCCCGCAGGACTACGCCGACATCCCGGCGACGCGGTTCAGGCGCAAGGAGCACTGGCTCAATGCGCACTTCTCCGCCGACGGTTCCGCCCTGGTCCCAGGTACGCACGTGGCGATGCCGGACGGCCGGCACGTCTGGGAGTACGCCGGCGGTGCCAACACCGACCTGGCCGCTTTGGTGAAGGCGGCTGCGGTGCAGGTACTTCCGGATGCGGCCCTGACTGCCGCCGAGCAGCGCGCCGTCCCCGGCGAGGGGGCGCGCCTGGTCACCACGCTGACGCGGCATCCCGGCGGGGCGTCGGTGCAGGTGCACGCCCGGATCGACCAGTCGTTCACGCTGGTCTACGACGCCATCGTCAGCCGGTCCGGTTCCGCTCCGTCGGCCACCGGTGCCCTTCCGGCCGCCGTGGCCACGGGCGTGGCCGTCGCCGCTGACTCCCTCGCGGACCCGGGCGTGCCGGCGCAGGCGGATCCCGGTGCCGCCGAGGACGCGGGCATCCTGCACGACAACCTCACGGCCGGGGCCGGCCTGGCCGCGGGTCTGGGCAAGTGGTCGCCGGATTCCCCGGAGACCGTTCGGGACCGGTTGGGCCTGATCGTCGGCAGCGCCATGGGTTACGAGCCCGAGGACCTGCCCTGGGAGGTGCCGCTGATCGAGTTGGGACTGGACTCGCTGATGGCGGTGCGGATCAAGAACCGGGTCGAGTACGACTTCGACCTGCCGCCGATCCAGTTGACCGCGGTCCGTGACGCCAACCTGTACGCCGTCGAGCAGTTGATCACCTACGCCATCGAGAACCGCGAGGACGTCGCCGCACTGGCCGAACACCAGAAGGGGATGACGGCCGAGGAGATCGCGGCCGAGCAGGCCCGGCTCGCTGCCGGTGAGATTCCCGAGGCGCTCGCGGAGAAACTCGCCGGTAAGCACCCCGAGGCGCACGTCCCGCCGCCCCCGCCCACCAACCCGGCCGGTCCCGACGCACCGCCGACCACCCCTGCGGCCGCCGCCGCGAAGGTTCTCACCCAGCAGGCCGTCGTCGACGCCCTCGGCGCCGACGTCCCGCCGCGCGAGGCCGCCGAACGGGTCACCTTCGCCACCTGGGCGATTGTCACCGGCAAGTCGCCGGGCGGCATCTTCAACGAGTTGCCCGCGGTGGACGACGACACCGCCACCAGGATCGCCGAGCGGCTCACCGAGCGCTGCGAGGGAACCATCACCGTCGAGGACGTCCGCGCGGCGACCACCATCGAGCAGTTGGCCACCACGGTGCGCGACCATCTCGAGGCCGGCGAACTCGACGGTTTCGTGCGCACCCTGCGCGCCCGGCCGGAGGGCTCCGACCGGGTTCCCGTCTTCGTCTTCCACCCGGCCGGCGGCTCGACGGTGGTCTACGAGCCGCTGCTGAACCGACTTCCCGCCGACACCCCGATGTACGGCTTCGAACGCGTCGAGGGATCGATCTCCGAGCGTGCCGCGCAATACGTGCCCAAGCTGCTGGAGATGGGCGGCAACGGACCGTTCATCCTCGCCGGGTGGTCTCTGGGCGGCGTACTCGCCTACGCCTGCGCGATCGGCCTGCGCAAGGCCGGCGCCGACGTGGAGTTCGTCGGCCTGATCGACACCGTGCGCGCCGGTGAGGAGATCCCCCAGACGAAAGAGGAGATCCGGGCCCGCTGGGACCGCTACGCGCTGTTCGCGCAGCGCACCTTCAACGTGGAGATCCCGGCGATCCCCTACGAGGAACTCGAGGTGCTCGACGACGAGGGCCAGGTGCGGTTCGTCCTCGACGCGGTCAAGCAGAGCGGGGTGGACATCCCGGGCGGGGTGATCGAGCACCAGCGGACGTCCTACCTTGACAACCGCGCGATCGACACCGCCGTGATCGAGCCCTACGACGGGCACGTGACGCTGTACATGGCCGATCGCTACCACGACGACGCGATCATGTTCGAGCCGCGCTACGCCACCCGCAAGCCCGACGGCGGCTGGGGCGAGTTCGTCACCGACCTCGAGGTGGTGCCGATCGGGGGCGAGCACATCGGGGCCATCGACGAGCCGTACATTGCCAAGGTGGGCGCGCATATGAGCGAAGCGATCAACCGGATCCAGGCACACAACGAGCAGAAGTGACGAGCTGACGTGACCAACCGAACCACCGCTGAGTTACTGGCCGAATTGCGTGAAAAGCTGCAACTGGCAAGGGAGCCCGGCGGTGAGTCCGCTGCCGCAAAACGGGACAAGAAGGGCATCCCCAGTGCGCGGGCCCGGATCCACGATCTGCTTGACCCCGGCAGCTTTTCCGAGATCGGCGGACTGGCGCGCACCCCCGGCGATCCGAACGCCCTCTTCGGCGACGGTGTGGTCACCGGTCACGGCACCATCAACGGCCGTCCGGTCGGCGTGTTCTCCCACGATCAGACGGTGTTCGGCGGTTCGGTCGGGGAGATGTTCGGCCGGAAGGTGGCCCGGCTGATGGAGTGGGTCGCCATGGTCGGCTGCCCGATCGTCGGTATCAACGACTCCGGTGGCGCCCGGATTCAGGACGCGGTGACCTCGCTGGCCTGGTACGCCGAACTGGGCCGCCGCCATGAGTTGCTTTCCGGTGTGGTGCCGCAGATCTCGATCATCCTCGGCAAGTGCGCCGGCGGCGCGGTGTATTCACCCATCCAGACCGATCTGGTGGTCGCGGTGCGCGATCAGGGCTACATGTTCGTCACCGGCCCCGACGTCATCAAGGACGTCACCGGCGAGG
>CAYXOM010000220.1:0-7692 GCA_964466565.1 uncultured Mycobacterium sp. | reverse complement strand
CCGTCGAGGTGATGGTGGTGATGACCGAGTTCGGCCGCCGGCTCGCACCCGAGCCGGTGGCGACCGCGGCGCTGATCCCCTCGGCGGTGATCGCCGCGGCCGGCACCGAGTCTCAGCGCGCGGACCTCGAGGCGGTCGCCGCCGGGGAGCGACTGCTGGCCTTCGCCCACTCCGAGCCGGGCCGGCGCGGCGCCGACGAGCCGGCTACCCGTGCCTCCGAGCAGGCCGGAGCCTGGACGGTCACCGGACGCAAGAGCCCGGTGCTGGCCGGCGACGCCGCCGACACCCTGCTGGTGTCGGCAGCGCTGCCGGGCGGCGGAAGCGGGCTGTTCCTGGTGGATGCCGCCGCGGCCGGGGTCACCCGGACCGGTTACCGCACCTTCGACTCTCTGCGAGGCGCCGATATCGGGTTCGCCGACGCCCCGGCCGTCCCGCTGGGCGACAGCGGCGACGCTGGCGCGCAGATCGAGGCGGCCGTGATGCGGTTCCAGTCCGCCCAGTGCGCCGAGGCCGTCGGCGCGATGGACGAGTCGCTGCGCCTGACCACCGATTACCTCAAGACCCGCAAACAGTTCGGCGTCCCGCTGAAGACCTTCCAGACGCTGACCCAGCGGGCCGCCGACATGTACGTCTCGCTGGAGTTGGCGCGCTCGATGAGCTACTACCTGGCGATGTCGGTGGCCGACGGGCGGTTCGACCCGATGGTGTCCGCTCGGGCCAAGCTGCAGATCGCCCGGTCGGGCAAGCACATCGCCGAGGAGTCCATTCAGATGCACGGCGGTATCGGGGTCACCGCGGAGTACCCGATCGCCCACTACGCCGCCCGGCTGACCGCCATCGAGCAGACCTTCGGATCGGCCACTGACCAGTTGCGATACCTGGTAAGCCGGGTGGGCAGCTACGGGACGGCGGTGCTGTAGCTACAACCGGATGCCCAGCAGGGCGTCCACGGCGACGGCCACCAGCCCCGGAGCCTCCGGATCGCGGCCACCGAACTGCTCGGCGTCGGCCGCCCAACCGTCGACCGCTGCCAGGGCCCGCTCCGTGTCGAGGTCGTCGGCGAGGTAGCGGCGCACCCGGGCGAGCAGGTCCCCGGCGGGCGGCCCGGCCGGCGCGCCGGCGGCCGACCGCCAGCGCCGCAGCCTCGTGACTGCCGCGGCGAGCACCTCGTCGCTCCAGGACCGGTCGGCGCGGTAGTGCCCGTCCAGCAGCCCCAGGCGGATCGCCGCCGGGTCGACCCCCTGCGCCCGCAGCGCGGAGACCAGGACCAGGTTGCCGCGGCTCTTGGACATCTTATGGCCGTCCCAGCCGATCATGCCGGCGTGTACATACAGCCGGGCGAATCGCCGCCCGCCGGTGGCGCATTCGGCGTGCGCGGCGGAGAATTCGTGGTGCGGGAAGATCAGGTCGGCGCCGCCACCCTGGACGTCGAACCCGAAACCTATGCGGCGCAACGCGATCGCGGCGCACTCGACGTGCCAGCCCGGGCGGCCGGGCCCGAACGGCGAGGGCCAGTCCGGCTCGCCGGGACGGGCGGCGCGCCACAGCAGGGCGTCGAGCGGGTCGTTCTTCCCGGCGCGCTGCGGGTCCCCGCCCCGCTCGGCGAACAGCCGCAGCATGGTGTCGCGGTCGTAGTGGGACTCGTAGCCGAACTGCCGGCAGGCGTCGGCCCGGAAGTACACGTCCGGGTGCTCAGGGTCGTCGAGGACGTAGGCCGCCCCGGCAGCCAGCAGCTTCTCCACCACCTCGACCACGTCGTCGATCGCCTCGGTGGCCGCGACGAAATCCCGGGGCGGCAGCACCCGCAGCGCGCTCATGTCGGTGCGGAACAACTCGGTCTCCCGGGCGCCGAGTTCACGCCAGTCCACCGAGTCGCGGGCCGCCCGCTCGAACAGCGGGTCGTCGACATCGGTGACGTTCTGCACGTAGTGCACCGCGTGTCCGTTGTCCCGCCACACCCGGTTGACGAGGTCGAACGCCAGGTAGGTCGCGGCGTGCCCGAGGTGGGTGGCGTCGTAGGGGGTGATCCCGCAGACGTACATCGTGGCGGTCTCGCCGGTGGCGGTCGGCCGCACCGTGCGGTCGGCGCTGTCGTAGAGCCGCAACGCCGGCCCCCGGCCGGGCAGCGCGGGGATCTCTACCTCGGGCCACGATCGCATGTCAGCCGGCCGGGAACATCGTGTCGAGCAGCACCCCGGCCAGATCCGGGCGGCACATCAGCAGATCGGGCAGATAGGGGTCAGGCTGGTTGTAGCGCAGGGGGGAGCCGTCGATGCGGGTGGCGTGCAGACCGGCCGCCTGCAGCACCCCGGCCGGGGCTGCCGAGTCCCACTCCCACTGGCCGCCGGCGTGGATGTAGGCGTCCGCGTCCCCGCGCAGCACGGCCATCGCCTTGGCCCCCGCCGAGCCGATGGCGATGAACTCCACGTCGAGCCGGTCACGCAGCCGCCAGAGAATCGGCGGCGGCCGGTTGACGCTGGCGGTGATCCGGATCGGGCCGCCACCGGGTGCGGCCGGGGCGGTGACGGTGTCGCTGCGGTGCACTTCGCCGAGCGCCGGCAGCGCCACCGCGGCGTCGGTGATCGCACCCTCTCCCGGCCCGCCGGTGCGCTGCCACAGCGCCACGTGCACCGCCCAGTCCTCCCGGTGCGGCGTCGAGAACTCCCGGGTCCCGTCGAGCGGGTCGATGATCCACACCCGGTCGCAGAGCAGTCGGGCCAGGTCGTCGTGAGCCTCCTCGGAGAGCACGGCGTCGCCGGGGCGCTCCGCGCGCAGCCGCCGCAGCAGAAGCGCGTTGGCGGCCACGTCGCCGGCGTCACCCAGTGCCGGCGGGAAGCCGTGGCCGATCTCGTCGCGGACCGACAGGAGCAGCCGTCCCGCCTCGGCCGCCAGGTCGGCGGCCAGTTCGGCGTCGGTCAGGCTCACCGGGTCAGTATCGCCGACCGCGGCCGGGTGGCACCGCTCGCCCCGGCGGTAGATTGCCTGCCATGCGTCTGCGCCCGATCCCCGCGGTCCTGGCCGCGCTCACCGCACTCGCCGTCGCCGGTTGCAGCCAGGCCGGCGCCGGCGACCCGCTGAGCGGTACCTCGTGGCGGCTGCTCAAGATCGAGTCGATGGCCCCGGCCGAACAGCCCGACACCGTCATCGACGACCCGGACAGCTACACCGTCGAGTTCGGGCCGGACGGCCGCGCGGCGCTGCGGCTGGACTGCAACCGCGGCAGCGCGACCTTCCAGACGCAGGCCGCGGCGCCCGACTCGGGTTCGCTGACCTTCGGCCCGATCGGGGTAACCCGGATGTACTGCCCGCAGCCCTCGGCCGACGCGCAGGTCGGTGCCGCGCTGGGCCGGGTCCGCAGCTACCTGCTCGCCGACGGCAGGCTGTACCTGTCGCTGGAGGCCGACAGCGGGATCATGCACTTCGAGCCGGCCGCGCCCGCGCAGTAGAGCCCGGGCGAGGTGGAGATGCTCACCAAGACCCGCGTGACGCTGGTCGCGCTGGCCGCGGTGTCGTTCGCGGTCCTGGCCGCGCTCGCGGCCGGGGCGGGGCCCGACTGGCTGACGGCGGCCGACGACCACCTGCAGGCCTGGAGCGACCGGCACCGGACCGACCGCCGCGGCGACCTGGCGTCGGGACTGTGGGCGACCCTCGGCTCCCCGCTCAACGCGCTGATCGCCGCCGTGGCCGGCGGCGGCCTGGTCGCGCTGCGGGCGCGGTCACCGATGCCGGTCATCCTGGTGATGGGGGCGGTCGGGGCCGGTGTCGCCGTGGCGACCACGCTCAAGGCGATGATCCCGCCGCACGGCTTCCCCTCGGGCCACGTCACTGTCACCATGACGCTGCTCGGCATGATCGCGGTGGGGCTGGCGGCCGGGGACAGCCCGCTGGCCAAGGCGGCAGTCGGGATACTGGTGGCCCAGAGCGTTCTGTTCGTGGTCGCGCTCGCGGTGTACACCGGGGCGCACACCCTCACCGACGCCATCGGCGGCATCCTGCTGGGCGGCGGGATCGTGGCCCTGGGCGCGGCGGTCACCGCCCGGCCGCCTCGCCGGCCTAGAACGCCGGCCAGGGCAGCGGTCGGCGTCCGTCCGGAGCCGGCATCACCGGGTCGTCGATCAGTTCCCGCACCCGACGCGACAACGCATCCACTTCGGCGGCGGTGATGTGCTCGCGCAACTCCGCTCCCAGCGCCCCGCCCAGCTCCTCGTCGAGGCCGACCAGCGAACCGAGGGTTTCGGCGTCGAGCGGCCGGCCGGCCCATCCCCACAGCACCGTGCGCAGCTTCGGCGCGACATGCAGCGACACCCCGTGATCGACCCCGTAGACCCGGTCGTCGGACCCGAGCAGGATATGGCCGCCCTTGCGGTCGGCGTTGTTGACGATCACGTCGAACACCGCCATCCGGTACAACCGCGGGTCGTCGGCGTGCACCAGCGCCACCTGTTCGCCGGAATACCCCAAGGCGGTCAGTACGCACAGATAGCCCGGCGGGACCGAGTCGGCCGGGCACAGGTCCACCAGCTGTCCGCTCGAGGCATCCGACCCCTGCTCGTCGGCGTCGTAGGGCTGCCCGACCCACAGCTGCACCATGCCCTCACCGGCCGGACCCTCCCGGATGATGGTGTGCGGCACCAGATCCCAGCCCAAGGCCGCCGAGACCCGGAAAGCGGCGTATTCGCGGCCGGCCAGCGTGCCGTCCGGGAAGTCCCACAGCGGCGCCTCGCCGGCCACCGGCTTGTAGACGCAGTGCACGCTGCGGCCCCCGGCGCTGGCCTCGCACAGGAACGTGGCGTTGCTCGCCGCCCGGATCCGGCCGATCACCGTGAGCTCACCGGTGCGCAGCGTCTCCAGCCCGGCGCCGGTCATGGCCCCCGGCCGCCGTCGGAACCGAACAGACCGCCGCGGCGATAGCCGTTGGACCGCACACACAGATGCCCGGCCGGGTCCAGGGGCTCGTCGCACAGCGGGCAGGGCGGGCGCCCGGCGGAGATCACCCGGTGCGAGCGCACGGCGAACTGCCGGGCGGACTCCGGAGAGAGGAACACCCGCATCGCGTCCGGCCCCTCCTCCGCGTCGTCGAGGATCACCGAGGCGTCGAACTCGTTGTCGGTGACGGCGAGCAGCTCCACCACGACGCTCTGCGCCTCGGCGTCCCACCCGAGCCCCATCGTGCCGACCCGGAACTCCGCGTCGACCGGGGTCAACAGCGGTCCGGAGTCTTCGACCTCGGTCTCCGGCGGCAGCGGGGTGCCGAACCGCCGGTGGACCTCGGCGAGCAGCGCCCCGATCCGCTCGGCGAGTACCGCGACCTGCTGCTTCTCGCACAGCACGGAGACCACCCGGGTGTCGTGCACGGCCTGCAGGTAGAAGGTCCGGTCCCCCGGCTGGCCGACCGTGCCGGCGATGAACCGGTCGGGTGTGCGGAAGACGTGGATTGCGCGGGCCATGGTTGGCTCCACCTTAGCGATCGGCGGTGGCATCTCAGCCCGCCGAGCCGCCGACGACGGCGTCGCCCTCGCCGGCGACCGGCGGCGGCGCGCTGAGCGCGGCGGCCAGTTCGGCTCCGGTGTGGTTGACGTGCAGCACGAAGGGACGCACGGCGGTGTAGCGGATCACGCTCATCGACGCCGGGTCGGCGACGATGCGCTGGAAGCTGTCGAGGTGGCTGCCCATCGCGTCGGCGACCACCGCCTTGATCACGTCGCCGTGCGTGCAGGCCACCCAGAGCGCGTCCCCGCCGTGGGCGTCGGCCAGCCGCCGGTCGTGCTCGCGAACCGCAGCCACCGCTCGGGCCTGGACCTCGGCCAGGCCCTCGCCGCCGGGGAACACCGCCGCGCTCGGCTGCTGCTGAACCACCGTCCACAGCGGCTCGGCGACCAGCTCGGACAGCGCGCGCCCGGTCCAGGTCCCGTAGTCCACCTCGACGAGCCGATCGTCGACGAGCGGCTCGAGGCCCAGGGCGCCGGCCAGCGGTTCGAGGGTCATCGCGCACCTCAGCAGCGGTGAGCGGACCAGCGCCCGGATCGGCAGCCCCTCGAGCCGGCCGACCAGACCCGCGGCCTGCGCGGTGCCTCTCTCGTCGAGTTCCACACCCGCGGTGCGACCCGCAAGCGTGTGGGCGGTGTTGGCCACCGAGCGCCCGTGGCGCAGCAGGATGACGGTCATGCCACCAGCACCCCGCCGGCCAGCAGGGCCAGCACCGTCACTGACAGCACCACCCGGTAACCGACGAACCAGTACATGGCATGCCCGGCCAGGAAGCGCAGCAGCCAGGCGATGGCCGCGAACCCGACCACGAACGTGATCAGGACGCTGATCAGCAACTGCGGCCCGGTCGCGCTCATCCCCTCGCCCGCCGGGTCGAAGGCGTCGGGCAACGAGAACAGCCCGGAGGCGAACACCGCCGGAATGGCCAGCAGGAAGCCGAATCTGGCGGCCAGCGGACGGTCGAGACCGAGAAAGAGACCGGCGCTGATCGTCGCCCCCGACCGCGAAACGCCCGGGATCAGCGCCAGGCACTGCGCCAGTCCCACGATCAGGCCGTCCCGCCAGGAGAGCTGCCCGGCGTGGCGGTCCTGCCGGCCCACGTACTCGGCCAGGGCGATCACTGCCGAGAACACCAGCATCGCCGTGGCGACCACCCACAGACTGCGAACGTCGGAACGAATCGCGTCGGTGAAGGCCAGACCCACCACCACGATCGGGATGGTGCCGATGAGGACGTACCAACCCATGCGGTAGTCGGGGTTGTCGCGCCGGCCGGAATCGAGGATGCCGGCGAACCAGGCCCGCACGATCCGGACGATGTCGGAGGCGAAGTACACCAGGACCGCGGCCTCGGTGCCCAGTTGGGACACCGCGGTGAAGGAGGCGCCGGCGTCGCCGGCGAAGAAGGCCTCCGAGACGATCGCCAGATGCCCGGACGAGGAGACCGGCAGGAACTCGGTGAGGCCCTGAACCACCGACAGGACCACGACCTGCAGCCAGGACATCGACGTCGGCTCCACGGCGCTGACCGTACTGGACGCCGGCCGGCGCCCTCGCTCAGCGCACCCGGTCGGCGTGTGCGACCGCGTCGCGGACCGCGGCGACCAGACTGCGCGGGTCGCCGGTGTCGATGTCGCCGAGCGGGCGCCGGGCCGCGGCGATGACGTCGTCGGCCTGCGGTACCGGTCCGGCCAGTCCGGGACGGTAGATCTCCACCACCAGTTCCCCCCGGTGCACCCGGAAGGCGAAGGTCCGCCCGTCGCCCAGGTGGCCGAACCCGCTGGCGAACATCCCGGTGGTCAGGTCCTCGATCACGAACCCATCCCCGTCTGGGTCCAGATTGGGGGCCGGCGTCATGCGCCAACCATAACCCGGCTTACGGCGAGGGTCGGCCAACCCGGCCCGCCTAGACTGCTCAGCTGATGTCATCCTTTCGCGCCGTCGCGGCGGGCGGGCTGGTCACGGCACTGCTGCTGGGCGCCTGCTCGTCGAATCCGGCCGACCGGCCACCGCCGACCATCGAGGTCGCCCGAGCGGCGGACTCCCCGCCCCCGGCGCCCGCGCCGGCCGGCGTGGTGGTGCCCCTGGCCCCCGGCGCCGCGGCAGCGCTGTTCGACGAGGCCACCTCGGCGCTGGCCGTGCTGACCCCCGGGGACCCCGCGACCGTCACGCTGCTGGCCGGGTCCGGCCCGCAGCGCACACTGA
>CAYXOM010000219.1:0-1593 GCA_964466565.1 uncultured Mycobacterium sp. | reverse complement strand
GTGATGGTGATGCCGCCGCTGTGATGGAGCCGGTGGTGAAACGGGCACAGCAGGGCCAGGTTGGCCAGCTCGGTGAGGCCACCGTCTTCCCAGTGCCGGATGTGGTGGGCGTGCAGCCCCCTGGTGGCAACGCAGCCGGGAATCGCGCAGGTGGGGTGGCGGTGTTCGAGCGCGCGGCGCAGCCGCCGGTTGACCGTGCGGGTTGCGCGGCCCGCGCCGATGACCTGGCCGCTGCGCTCGAACCAGACCGCATAGGTGGCATCGCAGGTGAGGTACTGCCGGTCAGCCTCGCTGAGCAGCGGGTCCAAATGCAATGCCCCAGCGCGCTTTTCGACGTCGACGTGCACCACAACGGTGGTTCGCTGACCGTGCGGTCGGCGGGCCGCCTCGGCATCCCAGCCGGCCTCGACCAGCGACATGAACGCGTCGGCGGTGTCGGGCATCCCCTGATCCCCCTCGCCGGTCCTCCACTCGGCGATCAGCGCGTCGAGGTGGGACTGCAGCGCCGCGTCGAGCGTCGCCGCCTGGTCATGGGGAAGGGTGATCCGCCAGTTCGTGGATAGTTCGCCGCAGTTCTTGACGATCGAGCGCGGCAGCGGGGGCCTCGGTTGCGGCTCCGGGCGTGGCTCGAGTCTGACCGCGGTCCCGAGTCTGGGCGTTGGTCGAAGACGAGCCGAGCTTCCATGCCACCAACGCCGACGCCGAGCGCGCTCCGGTCGAGCCGCAGAGCTCGTCACGCTCCATCTCGGCGACGATCTCCACGATGCGTGCGTCGATCGCGTTGCGCCGGCCGGCCAACTCCGCCAACTCCTCGAACAGCAGATCACGGCGCTGGCCGGGGGTTGGCGTCGAGGACATGACCACATCATCGCAACGGGGTCCGACATGAACTCCTGCCCCGCGTGGGGATTCAGTCCTCCGGGTTGTAGCCGAGGTTGGGCGCCAGCCAGCGCTCGGCCTCGGCCAGCGTCCAGCCCTTGCGCCGGGCGTAGTCGGCGACCTGGTCGGGGGCCAGCCGTCCGACCACGAAGTACTGCGACTGCGGGTGCGAGAAGTACCAGCCACTCACGGCGGCACCCGGCCACATCGCCATCGACTCGGTCAGCTCGATGCCGGTGCGCCCGGTGACGTCCATCAACTCGAACAGCGTCACCTTCTCGGTGTGCTCCGGGCAGGCTGGGTAGCCGGGTGCCGGCCGGATGCCCACGTAGCGCTCACCGATCAGCTCAGCGTTGTCGAGGTGCTCATCGGGCTGGTAGCCCCAGAACTCGGTGCGCACCCGTTGGTGCATCCGCTCGGCGAACGCCTCGGCGAGCCGGTCGGCGATCGACTCCAGCAGGATCGCGTTGTAGTCGTCGTGGCCGGACTTGAACTCGGCGATCTTGTGATGGCTGCCCAGGCCCGCGGTGACCGCGAAGGCGCCGACGTAGTCGGCCAGTCCGGTGTCCTTGGGTGCGACGAAGTCACCGAGGCTCCGGTTCGGGATGCCGTCGCGGTGCCGGCCCTGCTGGCGCAGGTTGTGCAGCGTCGCCGCCACCTCGGTGCGGGACTCGTCGGTGTAGACCTCGATGTCGTCACCGACGGCGTTGGCGC
>CAYXOM010000218.1:0-7359 GCA_964466565.1 uncultured Mycobacterium sp. | reverse complement strand
GGGTCTCGGCACCGCGTGCCTCGACGCTACGCAGCGCAGTCGCCGGACCGGACCCGACGGGGCCCGCCGCGGCGTTCCGGCCGCGGTTACGTCGTCGCTGCGCCATGCGTCCTCCGCCGATAGTTCACCACGGATCGCCGCCGACCGCACGCGTATTCCTCTCGTGTTCAATGGACCTGTGGCCCAGAATTCACCCGACGCTCAGACGTTCTACGACGCCGTCGGCGGCGCCGAAACCTTCCGGGTCCTGGTGTCGCGGTTCTACGAACTGGTCCGGGACGACGAGGTGCTTCGTCCGCTGTATCCCGAGGACGAACTCGACGCGGCCGAGGACCGGCTGCGGATGTTCCTCGAGCAGTACTGGGGCGGCCCACGGACCTACTCCGATCAGCGCGGGCACCCGCGGCTGCGGATGCGCCACGCGCCGTTCCGGATCGGCTTCATCGAACGCGACGCGTGGCTGCGCTGCATGCACACCGCCGTCGCCTCGATCGACGCCGCCACCCTCGACGACGAGCACCGCCGGGAATTGCTGGCCTACCTGGAGATGGCCGCACAGTCCATGGTCAACTCCCCCTTCTAGGTCCCCCTCTCGGCGTCGCTCACGACCAGCAGCGCCGGCCCGCCGCGGCGGCGGAACACCGAACCGAAGGGCGCGTCGATGCGTAGCCAGGACGCGGCGGCGCGCACCCGCAGCACCTCGCTGCCGCCGCGCTCCCGCCCGGGTTCGCCGAGGAACCCCATCGCCGCCAGCGCCAGCACGCACCGCATCGGGACCTCCACCGCGTCCGGGCCGACCCGGACCGCCAGAACCTGCTGGTCGAGCAGCGAGGCCGGCGGCCCTTGCGGCCCGGCGTGCTCGCGGGCCAGGTCGGCACCCCGGCGGGCCAGCAGGTCGAACTCCCCGGCGGGCACGTCCTCGAGGTGGACGAAGCCGGTCTCCGGCGGCAGTGCCCCGCGCCAGGCGGAGTCCAGCGCGAAGCCGGGTTCGACGTGGCCCGACGGTCCCGGGGCCGCCAGCCCGGCGAGGAGCACGTCGGCGGCGCAGGTGAGATCGTCCGGCGCCATCCGGCCGGCCACCGCACGCGAGGCGAGCACCTCGAATCCGGTGGCCACCCAGGCCCCGAGCAGCCCGTCGGCGCGCAACCGAAGCCGTACCACCGCGGCGTCGTCGAGCCGTAGCGCCCGCCGCAGAAACACTGCCAGCTCGCCGCGCTGGGCCGGGTCCGTCAGCCACAGACCGCGCTCGGTCATCGCAGCCAGCGCTGCAGGTACTCCCGGTGCCCCGGCGAGAGCCGGACCAGGCGCTGCTCCTCGATGTGCACGGCAGCCAGCTGGGTCTCGGCGATCACCGCGGGCCGGGTGTCCGGATCCGCCCGGACCGATCGGACCTCGTAGCCGATGGTGAAATCGACCGCGCGGCAGCGCTTGGTCCACATGGTGACCTGCAACGGCGAATCCTCCAGGCGCAGTTGCTTTTTGTAGAGAACCGACACCTCGTGGATCAGCAGGCCGATGGTCCGGATGTCCTCGGCGAAAGGCTCCCGCAGGAACTCGACGCGGGCCTCCTCGAGGATCGTGACCATGGTCGCGTGGTTGATGTGCTGGTAGGCGTCGATATCCGACCAGCGCACCTGGACACCGGCGGTGAAACCGGCGGCGTCAACCACCGGCGCCGGTTCCGGTCAAGCGGGTCATATTGCGGATCTGGCGGGCCGCCACCGACAGGGTGGCCAGATCGCGGGCGTCCGAGCCGTAGATCTCCTCCAGTGTCCGCCGGGACCGCGACACCCTCGAACCGTTGGTCCGCTCCC
Source organism: uncultured Mycobacterium sp. (assembly GCA_964466565.1). Classification (GTDB taxonomy): domain Bacteria; phylum Actinomycetota; class Actinomycetes; order Mycobacteriales; family Mycobacteriaceae; genus Mycobacterium. Next base: position 5,545 of record CAYXOM010000218.1, on the reverse strand, counting down.
ATTCGGCGATCTTCTCCTCCCCGGTCTCACCGGGCTCGCCGGTGGCCAGCACGTCGAAACACAGCGTCCGCAGCGAGACGTAGACGTCGTCGCGGACGGCCAGCCGCGCCAGCGAGTGCCAGCGGTTGTCTCGCGGCAGGCGGGAGACGGCCGTGAGAAGCGTGTCGGTGCCCAGGTAGTCCATCAGGGCGAAGTAGGTGTCGGCCACCTCTGCGGGTTCGCGTTCGCAGATGTCGGCGATGTCGATGACGTCGAGAAGGCTGTAGCGGTACAACCCGCTTGCCACCGCGTAGGCCGTCTCGGCGGGAACGCCCGCGGCCGTGAACTCGCCGGCTTCGGCCGTGACCACGTCGGCGTCGGCGCCGCGCAGCAACGCCGGCATCTGCGGGGTCAGCGCGGCGACGGCGGCACCGAACCGGTTGATCTCCGCCCCGACGGCCAGGGGCTGCGGGCGGTGGTTGACCAGCCAGCGCGCAGCGCGGTCGAGCAGGCGACGCAGGTCGAGAGTCATCCGGTCGCTCACCGCGGTGGGCACCCGGTGGTCGGTGGCGGCCCGGCGGATGGCGCGCCAGGTCGCGCCGATGCCGAAGATCGCCTCGGCGGCGGCGAAGGCGCGCACCGCGTCGACCTCACCGACGCCGGCGTCCTCGGTCACCCGGTAGACGAAACTGATACCGCCGGTGTCGACCACGGCGTTGACGAGCATGGTGGCGGTGATCTCACGGCGAAGCTGGTGAACCCGGATCTCGGCGGGGAACCGTTCGGCGAGGTTGGCGGGGAAGTACTGCGGCAGGCGCGCGGCGAACACCCCGTGGTCGGGCAAGTCGGTGGCCAGTACGTCGTCCTTGAGCGCGAGTTTGACGTGCGCCATCAAGGTGGCCAGTTCCGGGGAGGTCAGCCCCAGACCGAGGTCGCGGCGGCGGGCGATCTCCCTGTCCGACGGCAGCGCCTCCAACTCGCGGTTGAGGCCGCGCTGCTCCTCCAGACGCCGGATCTGGCGGGCATGCACGCTGAGCAGCGACGCCGCGTTCGCGCGACTGGTGCCCATCAGATCGTTCTGGTCACTGTTGTCCTGCAGAACCAGGCGCGACACCTCGTCGGTCATCGAGGCCAGCAGTTCGGCTCGCCGCTCGCGCGGCACCTCACCGGCTCCGACCAGGGCGTCGACGAGGATCTTGATGTTGACCTCGTGGTCGGAGCAGTCCACGCCCGCGGAGTTGTCCAGGGCGTCGGTGTTGATTCGGCCGCCGCACAGGTCGAACTCGACACGCCCCAGCGGCGTCACGCCGAGGTTGCCCCCCTCCCCGATCACCGTGACCCGCAGCTGGTTCGCGTTCACCCGGATCGCGTCGTTGGCGCGGTCGCCCACTGCGGCGTCGGATTCGGCCTCCGCCTTCACGTAGGTGCCGATCCCTCCGTTGAACAGCAGGTCCGCCGGGGCGAGCAGGATCGCGCGGATCAGTTCCGGCGGGGTCAACTCGGCCACCGCCGGGTCGATTCCCAGCGACCGGCGCATCTGCTCGCTCACCGTTATCGACTTCTGCTGGCGACTGAACACCCCGCCCCCGGCGGAGATCAGGTTCGCGTCGTAGGCCTCCCAACTTGAGCGGGGCAGCGTGAACAGCCGGCGGCGTTCCTCGAAGGAGCGCGCCGCATCGGGATCGGGGTCGACGAACACGTGCCGGTGGTCGAACGCCGCGATCAGCCGGATATGCGGGGACAGCAGCATTCCGTTGCCGAACACGTCCCCGCTCATATCGCCGATCCCGACGACGGTGAAATCCTGGGTCTGGGTGTCGACGCCCATCTCCCGGAAATGTCTCTTGACCGACTCCCACGCCCCCTTGGCGGTGATCCCCATCGCCTTGTGGTCGTAGCCCACCGACCCGCCGGAGGCGAAGGCGTCGCCCAGCCAGAATCCGTAGCAGCCGGCGACCTCGTTGGCGATGTCGGAGAACGTGGCGGTGCCCTTGTCCGCGGCGACGACCAGGTACGCGTCGTCGCCGTCGCGGCGCACGACTCCCGGTGGCGGCACCACGGCGCCGGTGGCCGCCTCGACGTTGTCGGTGAGGTCGAGCAGTCCGGCGATGAACAGCCGGTAGCAGGCGACGCCCTCCTCCCGGGCGGCCTCGCGGTCGGCGTCGGGGTCGCCGGTGGCAACGGGCGGCTCCTTGACCACGAATCCGCCCTTGGCGCCGACCGGCACGATCACCGCGTTCTTCACCGCCTGCGCCTTGACCAGGCCGAGGACCTCGGTTCGGAAGTCCTCGCGGCGGTCCGACCACCGCAGGCCGCCCCGGGCGACCGGACCGAACCGCAGATGCACGCCCTCCACCCGCGGGGAGTACACGAAGATCTCGAACCTGGGCCTCGGCAGCGGCAACTCGGTGATCAGTTCCGGGTTGAGCTTGACCGACAACACACCCTGGGACCGGGCCGAGCCCGGGCGACTGACGAAGAAGTTGGTGCGCAGGGTCGCCTGGACCATCGTGGCGAACGCCCGCAGCACCCGGTCGGTGTCCAGACTCGTCAGCGCGTCGATACCGGCGGCGACCGCCACCGCGGCGGCTTTGGCGTCGCGGCCCTTGGCCGCCGAATCGGGGTCGAACATCGCTTCGAAGAGGCCGACGAGCGCACGCGCCGTGGCGGGGTTGTCGTTGAGCACCGTCTCGATGTAGTTCTGGCTGTAGGGAAATCCGGCCTGGCGCTGATACTTGGCGTACGCGCGCAGCACCGTCACCTGCTGCCAGTTCAGCCCCGCCCGCAGCACGAGTTCGTTGAACCGGTCGGCCTCGGCCCGGCCGGCCCAGATGGCGCTCACGGCATCGGTGAACCGGCGCGCGCCGTCCTCCCAGTCCGCCGCCCCGGCCGGGAACGGGGCGCCGGGCGGCTGGCGGATGATGAACTGGTAGATCCACACCTCCAGCCCGTCCGGGCGGATCACGGTGAACGGCCGCTGTTCGACGACCTCCACCCCGGTGCATTGCAGCATCGGCAGCAACCGGCTCAGCGACGCCGACGAACCGCCCAGGTACCAGGTGAGAAATGCCTCCCCGGGCCGATCGCCGGGTTCCAGTTGCAGCCTCAACCCGTCGGGAGCCACCGTCTCGATCAGCGCGATGTCGGTGACCGCCTCCTCCGGCGTGACCGCCTGCTTGTACCCCTCCGGCAGTGCCGTCGCGTAGTGCGCGGCCACGGCGGCGTCGAGCGCCCCGGCCTGACCATGCGCCACCAGCCGGTCGGCCCAGGTGCGCGCGGCCTCGGTGAGCAGGTCCTGAACCCGGAGTCGGTTGGCCTCGGACACGTCCGGCGAAAGCGGGGAATCCGGCAGCCGGACGGTGAAATGCACGACGGCCCAGAGGGATTCGCTGACCCGCGCGGCGTAGTCGATACTGGTGCCGCCGAACTCCGACAGCAGGATCTGCTGCATGGCCAGCCGGACGGCGGTGGTGTAGCGATCCCGGGGAAGGTAGACCAGGCAGGACACGAAGTGGCCGAACCGGTCGGCCCGCAGGAACAGTAGTGCGCGGCGGCGCGATCCCAGGTCGACGACCTGGCTGGCGACGTCCAGCAGCTGTTCGCCGTCGAGGGTGAGCAGCTCCGGCAGCGGGATCGTCTGGAACACGTCGAGCAGCAGCTGACCGGGGCGGCTCGGGTCATGCTCGGACATCTCCAGCGCCCGCTGGACCCGACCGGCGATGACCGGGATCTCCAGGACGTTGGCGTTGGCCGCCGCGGAGGTGAAAAGCCCGACGAACCGGTGCTCGATGTCGGGACTCTCGCGCACCGCCACCACGTACGGGTAGGCGCCGTAACGGATGAAGCTGGGCAGCACCGCCTGGGCCAGCACGATCGGTGTGTCGGCGTCGGTGAGTTCGGGCAGCGCCTCGGCGCGCAGGCGCGCCACCCCCAGCCGGCTCTCCTCGACGGCGGCGGCCTGACCGCCGCGGATCAGGCACCGCTGGGCCCCGAGGACCACGAAGTGGCCGTCTCCCAACCAGCGCAGCAGTTCGGAAACCTCGGCTCGATGGGCCCCGGGGAAGCGGGCCCCGTCGTCGGCGTCGACCTCCTCGGCCAGCCGCCGCAGCGTGCCGGCCAACTCGACGGAGTCTCGGCTGACCTGGCGGGCGTCGGCGACCACCAGGGGCAGCAACCGGGTCGCCTCAGTCAGTGCCGCCGGGTCGGCGGCGGGGTGCAGCTGCAGGTGGATCCACGACTCGGCGATCGCGCCGCCGGAGTCCTCGGCGGCGGGCGCGAGGTCCTGCAGCCGCCCCTCGGCGTCGCGGCGCACGTCGAAGCGGGGATGCATCAGCGACACGTAGGCGATACCCAGGCGGTGTAGCAGAACGGTCACCGAGTCCAGCAGTTCACCGGCCTGATCGGTGACGATCTGCAGGGCCGGGCCGGCCCCGTCGGCGGCCTGCTGGACCCCGACCAGCGTCTCCCCCGGGCTGCGCTGCCCGGCAAGTTCGCGCTGGGCGGCGATCACCTCGCCCAGGGCGGGCCGGGCACCCCGCGGCCCGTGGTAGGCGGCCGCGTAGGCGTCTGAGATGCCGGCGAAGTCAACCGTCATGGCCGTGTCCGCCCCTCGAGTCGGCATGCGCACCCACGCTGGTGCGGCTCGCCTGAGACTAGTCCCGCGTGAGCCGCCGGTGGGTCACCCGGTGCGGCCGGGCCGCCTCGGCCCCGAGCCGTTCCACCTTGTTCTCCTCGTAGGCACCGAAGTTGCCCTCGAACCAGAACCACTTAGCCTCGTTCGAGGAGTCGCCCTCCCAGGCGAGGATGTGGGTGCAGGTGCGGTCGAGGAACCAGCGGTCGTGGGAGATCACCACCGCACAGCCCGGAAACTTCTCCAGGGCGTTCTCCAGCGAGCCCAGGGTCTCGACGTCGAGGTCGTTGGTCGGTTCGTCGAGCAGCAGCAGGTTGCCGCCCTGTTTGAGGGTCAGCGCCAGGTTGAGCCGGTTGCGTTCGCCGCCGGAGAGCACGCCGGCCGGCTTCTGCTGGTCAGGGCCCTTGAACCCGAACGCCGAGACGTAGGCCCGCGACGGGATCTCATTCTGGCCGACCTCGATGTGGTCCAGCCCGTCGGAGACCACCTGCCACACCGTCTTCTTCGGGTCGATGCCCGCGCGGGTCTGGTCGACGTAGCTCAGCTTGACGGTCTCGCCCACCCGAACCGTGCCGCTGTCCGGCTTCTCCAGGCCCACGATCGTCTTGAACAGGGTCGTCTTGCCCACGCCGTTGGGCCCGATCACCCCGACGATCCCGTTGCGCGGGAGGGTGAAGGACAGGTCCTTGATCAACACCCGGCCGTCGTAGCCCTTGTCGAGGTGCTCGACTTCGACGACGACGTTGCCCAACCGCGGCCCGGTGGGGATCTGGATCTCCTCGAAGTCGAGCTTGCGGGTCTTCTCGGCTTCGGCGGCCATCTCCTCGTAGCGCTGCAGGCGGGCCTTGCTCTTGGCCTGGCGAGCCTTGGCCCCGGATCGCACCCACGCCAGTTCGTCTCTGAGCCGCTTCTGCAGTTTCTGGTCCTTCTTGCCCT
>CAYXOM010000217.1:0-3322 GCA_964466565.1 uncultured Mycobacterium sp. | reverse complement strand
GCGTCGCGGCACAGGTGGGTGACGGGGATGAAGACCTTGCGCGAGTACGTCACGGCCAGCCGGCCCCGGGGTCCGCGGCGGGACGCCGAGCGCAAGCCGGCGTCGCGCACCCGGGCAGCGCTCGCGCACAGGTCGGCGAGTTCCTCGCCCCGGGCACCCATGGCAACCGCCGCCTCGGCCGCGTTGAGGGCCACTCCGTCGCGGGCCCGGCGCAGCACCCGGCGCAGCGCGGCGGGCGGGGCGGGTTCGGGCGGAATACCCGGAACGGGCAGCAGGCTGCCGGTGGTCACGGCCGGTTCTCCCGGACGCCGGCACCGGCGGTCACCATGGTGCTCACAGTAGTGGTGCCGCAGCGGCGCCGGTCGGCGGCCCGGACCGGCCCCCGCCGGGCGTCGCCCGCCGCGAAGGGATGCTGTGGATTTCTCAGGTTCACCGGTAGGATTGCTCAGCGAATTCCCAGCGAACCCGCGAGGTGGTTTCCGACATGACCGCGACTGTGCGCTCGTTCCTGACAGCCGGGGTGGCCGCCGCATCGGTGGGCGCCCTGGCAGTCGCCCCGCTGCCCGCCGTCGCCGACCCGGCGCAGGCGGCGGTTCAGATCCGGCTGAGCGCGGCGGTCGCGCCACTCGCCACCCCCCTGGCCGCAGCGGGAACCGCACTGGGTGTCACGACCCCGGCGCCGCGCGCCGCGGCGGTGTCCGACGCTCCGGCCCCCTGCCTGGGGGCCGCCTGCACCGCGGTCCAGAACGCCTACGACGCCGTCCAGCCGTGGGTGGCCTACGGCTTCGAATTGGCCGACTTCGCGCTGGCCTGGGTGCCGGGCCTGTGGTGGATCGCGCCGGGGATCGACCTGGCGTACTTCACCGCCGAACCGCTGGTGGCCGCCGCGGTGTACAGCTTCTCCTACCTGATCGACGGGCAGTTCGACGCGATCGGCCCGGTCATCAGCCTGGGTATCACCAGCGCGGTCACCAACTTCGTGGACTTCAGCTTCGCCTGGCTGGCATCCCTGGTGCCACTGCCGCCGATCCCGCCGTTCCCGCCGTTCCCGCCCTTCGGACTGGCCGCGGCTGCAGCCGCCCCGGTCGCCGCGGCGGTACCGGCCGTCCCCGAGACCGCGCTAGTGCCTGCCGCCGAGGCGGCACCAGGCACGGCGGCGACCGCACCCCCGGCCAGGGCGCCCGGCGATTCCGCGGAGACCACAGTTGCCGAGGCCGACGGGGTCACCGAAGGCGCCGAGGCCACCGAGGCCACCGAGGCCACCGAGGCACCTGGGGCGCCGGCCGTCGAGGACCCCGCCGCCGGGCCGTCCGCACCTGAAACCGGCTTCGGCCCGACCGGCGCCGAGAGCGCCGAGGAATCACCGCGCTCGACGCGGCAGGCGACCAGGGGCGCCGACCGCGGCGCAACGCGCGCGGGGAGCTAGCCCGGGTTTTTCGCGGAATGTCGGAACAGCTGGGTGCTGATACGCAAAAGTGCTTATCCTACCACGGATAATTGGACCTCGCTACGGTTCAGTCGTACCCGGGTAGGCGCATCGCCGGTGAAGGACATCGCGACGGTTTCGGGGGTGAAAGCCTCTGCCGACGGGGCGGACTGCATCAACGGAGTCGGCCGATGCCGCCTCGCTGGAAATCGTGCTGGCCGCCGCCCCTGGGCCCAACTGATCGTTTTCACCCACGCCCCTGACGACGTGCCGATTTCGCCGGTCTTCCGCGTCCGCGCGCGACCGGCGCGACGCTGTGGACTCGCTCAGTCTGCATTCAGGTTGCACTCAGGTGTGGGCTTGTGGTGCAGTGGAAACGTCGCGCCCCACGCAGAGCGGCACGGCCCCGGTCGGAGGACATCCATGACTTCGAAGAACATCCGCGCCCAGCACACCGCCATCGCCGCAATAGCGGCAGGAGCATGCGCCGCTGCAATGGCCGGCGCCAGTCTGGGTACCGCACCCACCGCCAACGCCACCTGCGTGTCGCTGTTCGGAATCGGCAACGGCGGCGGCTGCACCAGCAACATCTTCAGTGTCGCCGTGGCCATCGGGAACGGCGCCACTGCCACCGCCAACGGGATCCTCTCGGCAGCGATCGTCCTGGGCAGCGGCGCGACTGCTGAGACCGCCGATGCATTCACCTTCGCGACCGCGGTCGGTGACGCGTCGGTGGCCACGGCCGGGGGCTTGTTCGGCATCGCAACCCAACTGGGTTCCAACGGCACCGCGACGACCCAGGGTTCCGGATCGTTTGGCAACTTGGGGCTCAATATCGCCCTGAACGCGGCGCTTGGATCGGCCGGTGACACAGTAACCGCAGCCGGCATCGGCAATTTCGCTGCGAACCTGTTCGGCCGGGCCAGCGCACCGGGCGCCCACACCGTCTCGTCGCTGGGGACCATCGACATCGCACTGAACGTCGCCGGTCAGGACAACACAGTCACATCCGGTGCGGGATTGTTCAACCGTTCGATCAACTTCTTCGGCAGAAACAACACCGTCACGGGCGCAGGGGGGCTGTCCAATGCCGCCCGCAATATCTTCGGCGACGGCAACACGGTGACGACGGCCGGCGGCGACGCCAACTCCGCCACCAGCGTCCTCGGCAGCGGGAACCAGGTCACCATCGTCGCAGGGGCGGGCAACATCGCCACAAGTCTGCTCGGCGACGACAACGAAGTCGGGGTGACCGGCGGCACCCTGGACGGTGCCAGGAACTGGTTCGGCCGGCAGAACAAGGTGACGACGGCAGACGGACTGCTGAACACCGTCACCAACATCGGCGGCGACGGGAACGTGCTGGACTCCCATGGCGCCAATTCCAACAATGCCCGCAACCTGTTCGGCAGCGGCAATGTGTTGACGGCAGGATCGTTGGGCTCCAACGGCACTGGGGCAACCAGCTTCGGCGGGGCCGGTAACCGGGTCACCGGGTCCGGTAACAACACCAGGGGATTCGCCGTCTTCGGCAACGGCAACACGGTGGAGGCGGGCCCTGGTCCCTTCGCGCTGGCGGGTTCGGTGCTCCAAAACGGAAAGACCGTTACGAAGGTCGGCCCCGGCATCGCCATCAACAACTTCCGCGTCGGCGGCGCTGCCGCCAAGGCCCCAGGCAGCGGCAGTTCGGCTGCCAGCAGGCCGACCCGAGGCAACGCGCGGTAGACGCGCGACCAGGGCAGTCGGCGGCCACTCGGACCGCAGCCGGTGTCGCGGAGCCGACGTCGTTGGAGCCTGGCTAGGTGTACCCAGCCACCACGTTGGTCACAGTCGGCTGGTGGGCGGTAGTCCTCCGAGTGCGCTGTGACGTCGTTGAGTGTTGTAGTGCTTGAGCCA
>CAYXOM010000216.1:0-2283 GCA_964466565.1 uncultured Mycobacterium sp. | reverse complement strand
GTCCACCGCGCCGGCCTCGACGGCCGGGCCGGTGACCCCGCGGCCCAGGACGCGGAGGTGGCCGCGGTCCGCGAGGCCGCCCGGCTGATCGCCGAGGACCCCCGGCTGACACCGGTTCTGGTCCCACTCGGAGACGGCATCCTGGTCGCAGCCCGGGACGTCGAATGACACTGGTGCACAACGGCGTTCACCAGGCGAACCCGTGGAGTTCCTGACCGGCCTCGGCCTGGCCAGCGCGTCCGGGCTCAACGCCTACATCCCGCTGCTGTCGATGGGCCTGCTCAGCCGGTTCACCGACCTGGTCGACCTGCCGGCCGCCTGGTCCTGGCTGGAGAACGGTTGGGTGCTGGCGATCGTCGCGGCGTTGCTGCTCATCGAGATCGTGGCCGACAAGATTCCCGCGCTCGACACCGTCAACGATGCGGTTCAGACGTTCGTTCGACCGACCTCCGGCGGGATCGTGTTCGGGTCGGGCGCCGCGGCGCAGACCGCCGCGGTGCCCGACCCCGCCGAGTTCGCCCGGACCGGCCAGTGGGTGCCGGTGGCCATCGGCGTCGTCACCGCCCTGGCAGTGCACCTGACCAAGACCGCTGTGCGCCCGGCGGCCAACGCCGCCACCGCCGGTGCGGCGGCGCCGGTATTCAGCACCGTCGAGGACGTCACCAGCCTGGGCCTGACGTTCATCGCGATCCTGATCCCGGTGCTCGTACTGTCCGTGCTGCTCGCCCTGTTCTGGGTGGCCCTCCGGCTGCTTCGCCGCCGGCGGCGGCGGTCCCCGGCGCGAGCAGACGCAGACATCCCCGACACGCCGGGCGGCTAACGATCTTTGTGTCTGCTCGCGGGGGGCGGTACGACGCTAGATCAACAGACCCTTGCCGACGGCCACCACGCCGCCGCCGCTGACCGCGAAGCGTTCCCGGTCCCGCTCCAGTTCCACGCCCACCATCTGCCCCGGGCCGACGACGACGTTCTTGTCCAGGATCGCCCGGCGCACCACCGCGCCGCGGCCCACCCGCACACCGGGCATCAGCACGCTGCCCTCCACGATCGCCCCGTCCTCGACGACGACGTTGCTGGAGAGCACCGAGCTGCGCACCGAGGCCGCCGAGATGATGCTGCCCGCACCCACCACGGACTCCTGAGCCGAACCACCGTTGACGAACTTGGCCGGAGCCAGGTTCTCCGACTCGCCCCGGATGGGCCAGCGCTTGTTGTAGAGGTTGAACACCGGGTGCACCGACACCAGGTCCATGTGCGCGTCGTAGAACGCGTCCAGGGTGCCGACGTCACGCCAGTAGCCGTGGTCTCGTTCGGTCGCGCCGGGCACCTCGTTGTCGTTGAAGTCGTACACCGCGGCCATCCCGTCGGCCACCAGCCGAGGGATGATGTCGCCGCCCATATCGTGGTCGGAGGTGTCGTCCTCGGCGTCGGCCCGGATGGCGTCGATGAGGACCTTGGTGGTGAAAATGTAGTTGCCCATCGACACGAAGGTCTGGTCGGGGCTGCCGGGCACCGCCGGCGGTTCGGCGGGCTTCTCCACGAAACTCCGGATACCGCCGGACTCGTCGGACTCGATGCAGCCGAACGCGCCAGCCTCGGCACGCGGGACCCGGATGCCGGCCACTGTCGCCCCGGCGCCGCTGTCGATATGGAAGCGCACTATCTGCTCGGGGTCCATCCGGTAGACGTGGTCGGCTCCGAACACCACGATGTAGTCGGGGTCTTCGTCGTAGATCAGGTTCAGCGACTGGTAGATCGCATCGGCTGACCCGGTGTACCAGCGCGGCCCGAGCCGCTGCTGGGCGGGGACCGGGGTGATGTACTCCCCCGCCAGGCCCGAGAGCCGCCAGTTCTGCGAGATGTGTCGGTCCAGGGAGTGCGACTTGTACTGGGTCAGCACGCAGATCCGCAGGTAGCGGGCGTTGACCAGATTGGACAGCACGAAGTCGATCAGGCGGTAGGCGCCGCCGAAGGGCACCGCCGGCTTGGCCCGGTCGGCGGTCAGTGGGTAGAGCCGCTTGCCCTCGCCACCGGCCAGGACGATGCCCAGCACGCTCGGCAACTCCCTCATGCAGCCAAACCTAATCGGCACCGACAGCGACGGCTAGATGTACTGACCTGACAGGTTAGGTACGCGGCTGGCGGGTGGTTGACCGCCGAGTGCGGTGTGGCCGCGGTGGAAATTATAGGTGTGCAGCCAGATGGGGAACGCTTCGCATCGTTCGGCGTCGCTGGTGTAGAGCCGGGCGTAGGCCCATTCGTCGGCCAGAGTGCGGTGGAACC
>CAYXOM010000215.1:0-3699 GCA_964466565.1 uncultured Mycobacterium sp. | reverse complement strand
GGATCTGCTGACCGAGTACGACGAGCGGGGTATCGAGGTGCATCTGGCCAACATGAAGGGTCCGGTGCGCGACGTGCTGATCCGCTCGGGGCTGTGGGATCGGCTGGGCCCTGGTCGCCGGCACCCCTCGGTGCAGGCCGCGATCGACGCGCTGACGGATCCGGACTCGGCCGTGTCGGCCAACTATCGCAGCGCCGAGGTCGACGAGCGCCGGTGACCGGGGCGCAACAGGCCCTAAGCGCCGGTGACCGGGGCTCAATAGGCCCCAGTGGGGAAGCGTGTGGTGCTAGCTTTCCACTCATGGTCACTTCGTTCATGGTCGGGACGCCGCGGCGAGCGGAGCGGGTAGGCGTCAGGCGCACCTGCGCGGTGGCCGTTGCGGCCGCCGTGGCCATCGGCGTCGCCGGGGAGTCGGCGTCCCCGCCGGGGCCGAAAACCGATGTTTCGAGCGCACTTTCAAGCGCAACGCCGGTCAATCTGCTTGCGACCCAGGCGGCATTGTTGATGAACGGTACTTTCACGCCCTTCGTCACGCCAGAATTTGTCGAGTTACTGCTCGACGCCTACATCGTGCCACTCGCCGGCAGCGGTTATGAACCGGTCCCGCTGACCACCCCTGAGCAGCTGTGGCCCTTCAGCGGACCGGCTTCGCTGACCTACAACGACTCGACCCGGGAGGGTTACCAGATCCTGGAAACGGAATATCGCCGGATCACCGGCGACAACGCCGCCGGTGACGCGCCGGGGACCCCGATGCTTGTGCTGGGTTACTCCCAGAGTGCCTTCATCGCATCGTTGTTCGCCGAGAGTCTCGGGCAGGACGCCGCCGGCGGCGCTCCGATCCCGCCGACGACCTTCATCCAGATCGGGAACACCAACATCCCCAACGGCGGCCTGATGGCACGCTTCAACGGCCTCGGATTGACTCCCTGGACGCCGGTGGTGTCATCTCCCACCGCGACGGGTTCCCTCACCTATGAGGTGCTCCGACAGTATGACCCGTTCTCGGACTTTCCGGCCTACCCGCTTAACCTTCTCGCCGTTGTCAATTCGCTTATGGGCTATCTGCTCCACTTCACTCTGCCGATCTCCGGTTCGCCTCCGTGGCTCACCCCGGTGATCAACATCCTCAACCGTCTGATCACCCCTATTTCGCTGAACCCGGAAAGCCCCAACTACGTCGAACCGGTCGTGTCCCGCTACCAGGACACTGTCTATCTGTTTGTTCCGACCGCGGAGCTGCCCCTCCTGGATCCGCTCCGGTGGATAGGTCTGTCGAGTGTGGCCGACGCTCTCGACCCCGTATTGCGCCCGCTGATCGAGGCCGGCTACGACCGAACGGCCTCGCTTGGCGTGCCGACGCCGGCATATTTCGGTTTTCCGCCTGACTTCGGGGTCGCTCTCAGACAGTCCTGGGAGGCGCTCCTCGGCGTCGTGAACCCGGGCCGCTCAGCCCCGGCCGCAGCGACAGCCGCCAGTGTGGCCGCGACCGCACCAGCCCCGATCACACCGGCCGTCAGCGATTCCGTCGGGGCGGGTGAGCCGAGAGGGCTACCACCGAGTCCGCCGCCGCAGTCACCGTCCCTCGAAACCTTGACGGATACGCCGCAGGCCGGCACCCCGGGGCCGCCCGACCGCAAACGGCCGGCCGCCCGTGCCCCGCGGTCCGAACGTGAAGGGCCGGCGGCACGTGCCGCGCGGCCGGAAAACGCAGCAGCCGCCACCCGCGCCTCGGCGAATCGGGCCCTTGAGCGCTAGTCGGGCCGTGCGGGCGCCGTTGGGCGCTGCCGTTCGGCGTGTCCTTCGCCGGCATCCAGTCGGCCGCGTTGTCGTTGGTCCCGGTGCGCGGGTCGTGCAGAGTGTCGGGCCAGTGACGAGTCGGGTGAATCAGCGGGCCGTGAACCCAGCCGATTTGCTGTCGTCGAGGTCATTGCAGGACCGCTAGCGGCGGCCCGCGGTGGCCTGTCCGCGCCGGAGGGATCCGGAACCTCACCAGGTGTGCCGTCACTGGCGTATTCTGCCGCGACGGCGGTGGTTCCCTCGCCGCCCGGGATTACCGGTCGTGGATAGTCGCCGCCAAGGTTGTTCGCTACGGCGTACAACGAACCTTGAAATGCCACTCGCAAACTGCTGACGTAGCCGGGGGAGGCGAACTGGCCGATGCCGTTCCCCAGCGTCATCGCCTCGAGGGTGCCCGGGATGCTCGTCGCCAGTGTTCCGTCAGCCCCGACGGGCCCCAGCAGTCCCTTGACGGCGACGTTCCATGCTCTTTCCACATCGAGATCGGCGACCGCACCCAACACTTGCGAGGTGATCCTCGCCGCCGCAGTCACGACTTCTGTCGCCGCGCCGACCGTGGCGAACAGGACGTTGGGAACGATGTAAAACAGAGTGGTCATCGCATTCTGAACGACATTGGTGACGACCCTCGTGAGGACATCGAAACCAGCGCCGATCGCGGTTCGGCCCGCAGTCACGACGTCGGCGGCGAACGTCTGCAACGCAGGGAGAAGTCCCTGCTGCGCGATATCGGGTACCAGCGCCGCCGCCGCCTGTGTGAGGGCCGTGAGTGCGGAGTCGGGACCGGCGATCACCTGATCGATGATTATTCCGGCATTTTCCGTCAGGTTGCGGCCCAACTGGCTGATGATCGGCAGGCGGTCGGCGACGAGTTGCGGGATGATTCCGGTGTAGACGGGAAAGGGCGCGGCGTAGGTCCCGGTACCGAACAGGTCGGTGTTGACCACCGCCGCCGTTTCAAGCAGCTCGGCCAACGGATTGGCGAGGCTGGTGAGGGTTGCCGCCGCCGCACGCGAGGCGGTCGCCGCCTCCGGCCGTGGTGGTGCTGAGGCCACAGTGAGGCTCGTGGCAACCGTCAGGACTGCCGCGCCCACGCCCCCGTGTCGCACTCGCCGGTTAATTGTCTTGCCTCCCACCTGGTCGCGGCATGTCCGGATGTGGCGGGAAGGTTAGCAGGTAGCGTCACCGGCCGGGGCGTTATGTAACCCGCGCCCGACTGCCGTCGCCCCGAGTCGCTCACTTCCTCACCGCTGGCCGCGGCCCGAACCGGTGAGCCACTGGCCGTCGGCGTCCTCGAGAAGGCAGATGACGGTGCTCGGTAGCGGGTTGTTGAAGGTGCGGTCCTGTTCGGAGTCGATCAGATAGGTGATCCGGTAGCGGTCCGCTGCCGCACCGGCGTAGCCGCCCAGGCCCGCCTGGCACTGGGCGGTGGCGTTGTCGATCAGAGCGGTGTTGACCGGAACCTGCGCGCGCAGGAAGGTCTCGGCCCGGTGCGGTGCGGCGCAGTCGATGACCGCCACCGTCACGACTGCGGGATCGGTCGGGGGCGGCTCGGCCAGGCAGTCCCCGGGTTGCAGGTCGATCCACTTCACGCCGCGCCGTTCCGCGGCCGCCGAGGTCGCCGGGTTCGGCGGCGTCGCCACCACGATCTGAGGGACCGTCGCCGTGCCACCGGGGGACGTCATCGCACCGACGTCTGCGGCGCGCGGCGGGCCGGCACAGGACGGCAGGAAACTCAGCACCACCGCGGCCCCGATCAGGAGGCGATTGGCCATACCGCCGTGTCTAGCACGGGGCGATTCGGGGTACATCCGGTCCACGCACCTGCTGCGCCGGACGGCGACCGCCCTGGCCGACAGCCGGGACGCTCAGCCGGGGTAGTCGGCCAGGTCGAGGGTG
>CAYXOM010000214.1:0-9512 GCA_964466565.1 uncultured Mycobacterium sp. | reverse complement strand
CCCCCCCCCGGCTCCGCCGGCTAGGGGGGGGGTGGACAGCCCACGGAGAGGGGGCGGCGAAAGCCGTTCTCGGTGGTGCTGTTCGACGAGATCGAGAAGGCCCACCAGGAGATCTACAACACCCTCCTGCAGGTCCTCGAGGACGGCCGGTTGACCGACGGCCAAGGCCGCACCGTGGACTTCAAGAACACCGTTCTGATCTTCACCTCGAACCTCGGCACCTCCGACATCTCCAAGGCTGTCGGGCTGGGCTTCACCTCCGGCGGCGGGGAGAACAACTACGAACGGATGAAGCAGAAGGTCAACGACGAACTCAAAAAGCACTTCCGCCCGGAGTTCCTCAACCGCATCGACGACATCATCGTCTTCCACCAGCTGACCCAGGACGAGATCATCGAGATGGTCGACCTGATGGTGACCCGGGTCGGCAAGCAGCTCAAGGCCAAGGACATGGAGATGGAGCTGACCGACCGTGCGAAGGCACTGATGGCCAAGCGCGGGTTCGACCCGGTCCTCGGTGCCCGCCCGCTGCGACGCACCATTCAGCGCGAGATCGAGGACGCCCTGTCCGAGAAGATTCTCTTCGAGGAGGTCGGCCCCGGTCAGCTGGTGACCGTCGACGTCGAGAACTGGGACGGCGAGGGCGCCGGGGAGAACGCGAGGTTCACCTTCAGCGGCGGACCCAAGCGGGAGGTCGTCGAGCCGGACCTCGCCGATGCCGCCGCGACGGTGATCATCAACTCCGACTGATCGTCAGGGTTGATACGGCAGCATCGCGAAGACGCCCTTGATGATGCCCATCACCCAGGCGCCCGCGTTCGGGCTGAAGTACCTCGGCCAGTTCAACTGGAAGCTGACCACCCAGGCCTGGCCGGAACGGCGCTCGGCGTACCAGCTGAACGTCAGGTCGCCCGGCAGATTGCCGGCCTTGGCGCCGATGTAGGGCCACTGCCGGCGGTCGAGGTCGATCCCGGCGACCTCGGCCATGATCGCGCGCACCGGGGCGGCCGCGCCGACGGCGTTGTGCTGAAGGTAGGCGTGCACCCGGCAGATGTCCTCGGCGCTGCCGTACCACTCCGCGCCCCAGGCCGAACCCGGTGAATGCGTCCGCTGCGGATCGGGTTCGTAGGGCCGGGCCTCGGCCTCCCGCAGCAGCGCCGCCCGGTCTGCGGGGCCGGCCGACTTCCACCGCTCCCGGACGTCGGGCCTGCCCCAGCCGACCGCGAAGATCTGCCGCATCGTCGGGAACGGGGTCATGCTGGCCGGGTCGTGGTGGCCGGCCGCGACCAGCGCCCGTTCCACCGCCCCGGGGCCCAGGCGTTCGATCAGCAGGTCCGTCGCCATGTTGTCGCTGGTGGCGATCATCTTCCCGGCCGCCTGCCGGACCGTGATGGCAGTACCGGCCGGCAGGTCGTCGAAGCCCGACGAGCCGAGCTTCTTCGCCTCGCTGGTGATGGTGAGGATGTCGTCCCACGACAGCGTGCCCGCCAGGACCGCCTGCTGGACGGCGACGAGCACATAGGTCTTGAAGATCGAGGCCAGCGGCAGCGACTCGGAGGCGTTGGCCCCGGCGACCGGATCGCAGCGGCCGTCGTCCACGCGGGAGACCTGGTAGGAGTACCGCGCGCCCGTTCGGTCCAGCGCCGCCTCGACGTCCTGCCATGAGGCCACGGTCGGTTCCTCGGTGTCGACGAGGAAACGGCTCACCATGGTCTGGTCATCGGTTCGCAGCCGGATGTCCTGTTGCCCGCCGAAGGAGTTGACCACCTGCAGAGTCGCCGACCCGGCGCCGATGTCGATCTCCTCCAGACGGTAGGGGCGGTCCCACCACATGCGGTCCATCGTGGCGACGACCGGCTCGACGGCCGCCGGCGCCGCCAGGGTCGCAACGCTGGCCGAGCCGATCGGCCAGTCCGAGTTGAGCATGTCCAGCACCTGCTTGGCGCGAACGCCCTGCGGGGTGTTCGTGGCGATGTGCCGGCCGTGGTCCGACCGCGGAGTGGCCGGGGACTGAGCGCAGGCGGTCGCGAGGGCGGCGACCGCCAGGACGACTACCGCGCGCCGGGGCGTGCCCCCGAGTTCAGGCCTTCGTCGATCCACCGACGTCCATCACGACTTCGAACTCGAGTAGCTGCGCACCGGTGGACACCGGGTTGGCGCGCTCGCCCGCGTGGGCGGCGATGGCGGGACCCGACGCCCAGGCCTGGAAGGCCTCCTCGGACTCCCACCGGGTGACCACGAAATAGCGGTCCTCTCCCTTGACCGGGCGTAGCAGCTGGAAGCCCAGGAAACCCGGCTGGTTGTCAACGGCGTGCGCTCGGTTGGAGAACCTCTTCTCCAGTTCGGGGCCGGCACCGGCCGGCACCTCGATTGCGTTGATCTTGACCACGGTCATGGTGCTCAGGCTACCGCGCCCGGTGCGGGCAGCCCGCGAGCGGCGATGATGGGTTTGTGAGTCCGGGTGTGCTGACCCACCGGGGCGGTGAGGGCCGGCCCCTGGTACTGGTGCACGGTCTGATGGGACGCGGCAGCACCTGGTCCCGGCAGTTGCCGTGGTTGTCGGCCCACGGCGCGGTGTACACCTACGACGCGCCGTGGCACCGTGGGCGCGGGGTCGCGGAGCGGGGCCGGATCAGTACCGAGCAGTTCGTCGCCGAACTCGGCCGGGCGGTGGCCGACCTCGGTCCGGCCGTGCTGATCGGGCATTCGATGGGCGCCCTGCACTCCTGGTGCCTGGCCGCGGAGCGCCCGGAGGCCGTGGCCGCACTCGTGGTGGAGGACATGGCACCGGACTTCGTCGGACGTACCACCGGTGTGTGGGAGCCGTGGCTGCACGCGCTGCCCGTGGAGTTCGGCAGCCCGGAGGCGGTACTCGAGCAGTTCGGTCCGGTCGCGGGGCGGTATTTCCTGGAGGCCTTCGACCGCACGGCCTGCGGCTGGCGACTGCACGGCCGGCCGGCGGACTGGGTCGCGATCGCCACGGAATGGGGCACCCGCGACTTCTGGGAGCAGTGGCAGGCGGTGCGCGCGCCGGTGCTGTTGATCGAGGCCGGCGACTCGGTGACACCGCCCGGGCAGATGCGGCGGATGGCGCGGCGGGCCGGTGGGCGTGCCCGGTACGTCCAGGTGCCCGGCGCCGGTCACCTGGTGCACGACGATGCGCCGCAGGCTTACCGGGATGCGGTGGAGGAGTTCCTCGCCAGCCTGCCCGCCTAGACCGGCTTGCGCCACACCGAGATGTGGTTCTCGCTGTCGGAGGTGAACGGGGTGCCGCGCCAGTCCGCGAACCGGTTCTCCAGTTCGAGCCCGGCCAGTTTCGCCATCAGGTCGCACTCGGCGGGCCAGATGTAGCGGTACTCGCCGCTCTCGTATCGGATCGCACCATCGGGATCCCGCCGGTAGTGATGTGACACGCAGGTCTGCGTGGCCAGATCGTAGGTGTCGAATCCGAGATGGCCCTCGGAGACGTCGAAGGGGACGGCGGTCTGCCCGGGTGACAACCGGCGCAGGGGCGGCACCCAGAGTTCGATGACGAACCGGCCGCCGGGAACCAGGTGACGGGCTGCGTTGCGGAAACACTGCACCTGCTCGTGTTGGGTCTTCAGGTTGGAAATGCCGTTCCACGGCAGGAAGACCAGGCTGAAATCGCCGGGCACCGCGGTTGTGGCCATATCTCCCACCACGACGGGCAGTTCGGACTCGCCCACCTTCTCCCGGAGCCGGGCCACCATGGCAGCCGACAACTCGATGCCGGCCACCGGGATTCCCCGTTCCCGCAGGGGGATTGCGACCCGCCCGGTGCCGACGGCGAAGCCGAGCGCGCGGCCTGAACCCGCCAGCCGGGCCAAGAGATCGACCGCCGGGCCGACGACGTCGTCGTCGAACATCTCCGCAGCGTCGGTGTCGTAGGCCGCCGCGGCCGCGGCATCCCAGATGTCACTGGAGGGCACTCGGTCCCCCTTCGCCCTCACCGGCCAGCGTGAACCGGCCGTCGGCGGTCTGTTCCACCAGACCGTCGGTCAGCAGCGAGTCCAGCGCCCGGTCGCGCTGTGCGGTGTCGGTCAGCCAGACCACGTCCAACTGGGCACGCTCGACCGGCGCCGTCGCCCCCCGCAGCACGTCGAGCAGCCTGCCACGGACCTGGCGGTCGGTGCCGGCATAGCGCTGAGCGGGCCGGGGCGGCGCGTCGGATCTCGGGTAGCCGGCCGCCCGCCATGCGCAGTGCTCCAGTGGGCAGATCGCACACTTCGGCGAGCGTGCGGTGCACACGGTCGCGCCCAGTTCCATCAGTGCGGCGGAGAATTCCGGTGCCGAAGCGTCGTCCGGCAGCAGCGAGGCGACCTCGGCGTGGTCGCGCACCGGGGAGGGATTGGCGGAGTCGGGTCGTCCATGCACCGCACGGGCCACCACCCGGCGCACGTTGGTGTCCACCACCGGCACCGCCTTCCGGTAAGCGAAGCAGGCCACCGCCCGTGCGGTGTATTGCCCCACCCCGGGCAAGCGCAACAGGGTGTCCACGTCGTCGGGGACGACATCGTCGTGATCCGTGGCGATCACGGTGGCACATTCGTGCAGGCGCTTGGCCCGACGCGGGTAGCCCAGTTTGCCCCAGGCTCGCAGCACGTCTGCCGCCCCGGCGGCCGCGGTGGCCGACGCGCTGGGCCACCGCGCCACCCAGTCCTGCCAGACCGGGACCACCCGGGCAACCGGCGTCTGCTGCAGCATGAACTCACTGACCAGGATCTGCCACGGGGTCACCCCCTCGGCCCGCCACGGCAGGTCGCGACGGGCTCGGGAGTACCAGCCGAGGAGTTCGCCGGAGTCGATGGTCATCGGATGGGGCGGGTTCCGGGGGTGCAGAATACGAGGCATGGCCCACACCACCCCGGCTCAGGCTTGGACGGCACTCAAGGAGGGTAACGAGCGATTCGTCGCCGATCGCCCCGAGCATCCCGGCCAGAGCCGGGAGCACCGGGCCAGCCTGCTGGCGGCTCAGCGGCCGATCGCCGCGGTGCTGGGCTGTGCCGACAGCAGGGTTTCCACGGTGATCGTCTTCGACCAGGGCCTCGGCGATCTGTTCGTGGTGCGCACCGCCGGGCAGGTGATTGACTCCGCGGTGCTCGGCTCCATCGAGTACGCCGTCGAGGTGCTCGACGTTCCGCTGGTGGTCGTGCTCGGGCACAACGGCTGCGGCGCCGTGCGGGCCGGAATCACCGCGCTCGACGGCGGCGGAGTTCCGGGCGGGTTCATCCGGGACGTGGTGGAGCGGGTGACGCCGTCGATCATGCTGGCCCGCCGGGACGGCCTGACCCTTCCGGAGGAGTTCGAGGCGCGCCACGTCAAGGAGACCGCCGCCCAGTTGCTGACCCGGTCGCGAACGATCGCCGACCGGGTCGAGCGTGGCCGGCTGGCCATCGTCGGCGCCACCTACCAGCTCTCCGACGGCCGGATCGTCGTCCGCGAGCAGTTCGGCGACATCGGCGAGACGGTGTCAGTCGGGTCTGAGTAGCCCGGGGCGGCGACCGCCTGGGCGACACGCCGGGCGGGGTCGGACGACTCGCGGTGACCTGCCTTTACGGTGAGATTGTGCTGGATCTTGAACCGCATGGCCCGCTGCCATCGCAGATCTACTGGCGGCGCAGGGGACTGGCTCTCGGCATCCTGTTGCTGGCCGTCGGCCTGGTCGTCGGTCTGGTCTTGCTGTTGACGGGTCGATCGGAAACCCCGACGACCACCGCCGGATCGGAGACCACCCAGACTCCCCAACCTGAGGACAAGACCCCCGTCGTCGCCCCGGTGGAGTCCAGCCCCGAGTCCATACCCACACCCACACCCACCCCGACTCCGACCGAGGCCGTGGCGCCGCCGCCGCCGCTGCAGCCCGGCGACGACTGCCCGGACTCCAGCCTCGCCATCAAGGGCATCACCAACGCCCCCCGATACGTCACCGGGGATCAGCCGAAGTTCACCATGGTCGTTACCAACATCGGAGTGGTGGCCTGCAAGCGCGACGTGGGCGCCGCGGTCCTGGCGGCCTACGTCTACTCGCTGGACAACCAGCGGCTGTGGTCGAACCTCGACTGCGCCCCCTCCAACGAGACCCTCGTCAAGACCTTCAACCCGGGCGAGCAGGTGACGACCGAGGTCACCTGGACGGGTATGAGTTCGGCCCCGCAGTGCCCGCTGCCCCGCGAGCCCATCGGCGCGGGCACCTACAACCTGGTCGTGCAGTTGGGCAACCTGCGCTCGGCCCCGGTCCCCTTCGAGCTGACCGACGCGCCACCGCCACCGCCGCCGCCCGCAGAGCCCGCGCCGCCGGTCGACCCGGTGCCGGTGGAACCCGCGCCGGCAGTGGCTCCGGTCGGCTGAGCCGCCGGCGCGGCGCGGGAACTAACTGCTGATCGCCCGCACCGCCAGTAGCGCGTCGGTGATCGTCGCCGATTCGATCGTCCGCAGCCCGGCCGGCCCCGCCCCGCAGCCTGCCGGGACCACCGCGACGGTGAACCCCAACCGGGCGGCCTCGGTGAGCCGGCGGTCCATACCCGGCACGCGGCGGATATCGCCGGCGAGCCCGACCTCTCCGAAGACCACCGCGCCGGCGGGCAACGGGCTTCCGGTGACCGCGGAGGCCATCGCGGCGGCCACTGCGAGGTCGGAGGATGGGTCGGTCAGCCGCATCCCGGCGACCGTGGACAGGTAGGTGTCGAGTGTGCCGACCGGAACCCGGGCGCGCTTATGCAGAACGGCGGTGATCATGGCCACCCTGGCCGGATCCATCCCGCTCACCACCGTCCGGCGCTGGGCGCCCTCGTAGGGCGGGCTGGTGAGGAGGGCCTGGATCTCCCCGATCAGGGGACGTTTGCCGTCGAGGGTGACGGTGACCGCGGTGCCGGGCACGGGTTGTGCCCGCTGCTCGAGGAACAGTCCCGAGGGATCGGCTACGGATTCGATTCCGTTGTCCTGGAGCAGGAAGCAGCCTACCTCGTCGGCGGCGCCGAAGCGGTTCTTGACGCCTCTGACCATTCGGACCATGGTGTTGCGGTCACCTTCGAAATGCAGAACCACGTCGACGAGGTGCTCCAGCGAGCGCGGGCCTGCGATGGCGCCGTCCTTGGTGACGTGCCCGACCAGCACCATCGCGAACCCACCGGATTTCGCGGCCGCGGTGAGCGCGGCGGTCACCGCACGCACCTGGGTGACCCCGCCGGCGACGCCGTCGCTGTCACCCGCCGACATGGTCTGAACCGAGTCGACCACCACCAGGCTGGGCGCCACGTCGCCGATGTGGCCCAGCACCGTCCGCAGGTCGGACTCGGCGGCCAGGAACACCTCGTCGTGGCTGTTGGCGGTGCGCTCCGCGCGCATCCGGATCTGTCCGGCGGACTCCTCCCCGGAGACGTAGAGCGCCCGGCGACCGGACAGCGCCCAGCGGTGGGCCACCTCGAGGAGCAGGGTGGACTTGCCGACGCCGGGATCCCCGGCCAGAAGGGTGACCGAACCCGGTACGACCCCGCCGCCCAGGACACGGTCGAACTCCGGGACCCCGGTCGGCAGGTGCCTGGCGTACTCCGGGTCCACCGAACTGATCGGAACCGCCGGACTCGAGGCGAGTCCCGACCGGCTTCCCCCGATCGCGGGCATGCCGATCTCGTCGACGGTGCCCCAGGTCCCGCATTCCGGGCAGCGACCCACCCACTTGCCGGCGACGTGGCGGCACTCCGAACAGCGGTACTGCGAACGGGTCCGGGTCACGCCTGGAGACGCTATCCGCGGACTCCGACAGATCCCGTCAACCGGGCCGGGTGGTGCGCGCCGGAGAACCGGGCCGGGGTTCAGTCCCGACGAGGAGCCTCGCCGGCCGAGATCGGCACGGCGACGGTCGTCGTGCCCGACTTCTCGAAAGTGAAGGTGAAGTTGTAGGTGAGGCCGTTGGTGATGGGCTTTGACAGCGTCACCTCGGCGGTCGCCGGCCCGGGGCTGACCATCGGGGCGACAGCGGTCTGCCCGTCGGGCGAGCCGACGACGAGAGCCTCGCTGGCCGGGACCGAGCCGTCGCCGGTGAAGGCCACCTCGCCGATCTCCGACGAGATCTGGAGCAGCGTGTCGTCGACGTCGGGGGACTCGTTGGCGGCCACGAACATTAACGGCACCGTGGTCCCGGGCTGCAGGAAGTCCGAGGTCTGCACGGCCTGCAGGTGGACATTGCGCAGGGCTATGTTCTCGACGTCGGCCGACGTGCCGTTGACCGGCGCCTCCTGGGTGGCGGTCTGGGCGATCTGCCCCGCGCCGCACCCGGTGATGATCAGGGCGCCCGCGGCAAGCCCGCCCACGGCGGCGAGCAGGCGGTTGGTCGAGCGGTCCACTGCAGCCTCCCGATGGCCGTGCCGGCGGCTCCGGAGCGGCCGCCGCCTTCGACTGCCACAGTAGTGGCTGCACCGCTTCTGGCATCAGCGGGCGCCCCGCATCGCGAAATCCCGGGGCGTCCGGGGCGGCCCGGTACACGATTTCGGCCCGCTGTCAACCCCCGGCCTTCGGTCCCGATGCCCCTGACCTGCATCGTTGTTCAACGCGCCGGTCGGGGGCGTGTTAGCATCAGATGGTGAAAGGGGTTCTGAACTGATGATTTTCAAGGTCGGAGACACCGTCGTCTACCCGCACCACGGTGCCGCGTTGATCGAGGCGATCGAAACCAGGACCATCAAAGGCGAGCCGAAGGAGTACCTGGTCCTCAAGGTCGCCCAGGGCGATCTGACCGTCCGGGTGCCCGCCGAGAACGCCGAGTACGTCGGAGTTCGGGACGTGGTCGGCCAGGAGGGTCTCGACAAGGTGTTCCAGGTGTTGCGCGCCCCGCACACCGAGGAGCCCACCAACTGGTCCCGCCGCTACAAAGCCAACCTGGAGAAACTCGCATCCGGCGACGTCAACAAGGTCGCCGAGGTCGTCCGCGACCTGTGGCGCCGCGACCAGGAACGCGGACTGTCCGCCGGCGAGAAGCGGATGCTGGCCAAGGCCCGCCAGATCCTCGTCGGCGAACTTGCGCTGGCGGAGAACACCGACGACGCCAAGGCCGCGACCATCCTCGACGAGGTTTTGGCCGCAGCCTCCTGAGCGGTCCGGAGGCCGTGGTGACGGACGCGGTCGCCATCGTCGCCGCGGCCGGTTCCGGCGAGCGGCTCGGGGCGGGCGCTCCCAAGGCCTTCGTCGACCTCGCCGGCCGGCCCATTCTCGACTACGCGGTCGCCGGGCTCCTCGACGCCGGAGTCAAGCGGGTCGTCGTCGCCGTGCCCGCGGCGGTCTTCGCCGAGGCGGCGGCGATCCTCGGGGACCGGGCCGAGGTGGTGGCCGGCGGTCCGCGGCGCTCCGACACCGTCCGACTCGCCTTGGAGGTGGCCGGCGAGGCGCCTTTCGTGGTAGTCCACGACGCGGCCCGGCCGCTGACCCCGCCCGAACTCATCCGGCGGGTGCTCGCCGCCCTGCGCGCGGGAGCGCCCGCGGTGGTTCCGGTCATCGAA
>CAYXOM010000213.1:0-11034 GCA_964466565.1 uncultured Mycobacterium sp. | reverse complement strand
GCACCCCGGAGCCGGCGGTCGCCGGCTCGGCGGCGCCGGCGGCCAGGTGCAGTGCCGCCAGGTAGCCGAACGTCATGGCCGGGCCGATCGTCCCGCCCGGACCGGGGTAGGTGTGGCCCATGACCGGTGAACTGACGTTGCCGGCGGCGTAGAGCCCCTCGATCACCGAGCCGTCGTCGCGGAGCGCCCGACCGTGGACGTCGGTGCGGATACCGCCCTTGGTCCCGAGGTCGCCCGGGACCAGCTTGGCCGCGTAGAAGGGCGGCTGCTTGATTTCCCCGAGGTTGGGGTTCGGCTTGTTCGTCGGGTCTCCGTAGTAACGGTCGTAGGCACTCTCCCCCCGATGGAAGTCGGCGTCAATCCCCTCGCGGGCGAAGCTGTTGAAGCGATCCAGGGTGGCCTGGAAACTCCCCAGCGGCAGGCCGGTACGCTCGGCGAGTTCGGCGACGCTGTCGGCCTTCACGATCACCCCCGACTCCATCCACTTGCGCGGGATGCGCTGCCCGGGCTGCAGGCCTGCGAAGATGAAGCGGTCGCGGTAGCGCTGGTCGAAGACCAGCCATGCCGGGACGTTCTCGCCGGGGCCGGGGCCCTGACCGAATTCGCCGCCGTACATCCGATGGCAGGCCTCCACGTAGGGCATCGACTCGTTCATGAAGCGCTTACCGGCGGTGTTGACGATCATCGAACCAGGCGAATTTCGCTCCGAGAGCGCGAACCACGGGGCGCCCTCCAGCGGCACGGTGGGCCCCCACCAGGCGTCTTCCATGAGTTCCATTGCAGCGCCGAGCTTCTCGGCGGCCACGATCCCGTCACCGGTGTTGGCAGCCGCGCCGACGGTCCATTCCGTGCCAATCGGCTCGCGCTGATACTTGCGGCGCATCTGCTCGTTGTGCTCGAAGCCGCCGCACCCCAGAACGACTCCGCGCCGGACCCGGATCAGCTGGGGTTCCTCGGCCTCGGGTGCGGTGGTGTCGCGCACGTACACCCCCCGGACCACCCCGCCCTCGACGAACAGGTCGGTCAGGGCGGTATTGAGCAGAACCGGAACGCCGGCGTCGCGAAGCCCGATCCGCAGCGGAGCGATCAGCGCCCGGCCCATGCCGACGAGGTTCTTCCCGCGCAATCCGGCCCACATCGTCCGGGCGCCGACCTTGATGCTGCGCAGGACTCCTCTCGGGTGGCGCTTGAGCTGGTTGAGCCGCACGTAGTCCTGCTGCATCACCACGACGTTGAGCGGTACCTTGCCGTAAGCCGGTTCCAGACCCGGGAGGTCGGGCCCGAGCCTCTTTGCGTCGAAGGGTCGCGGCTCGATCGAGCGGCCGGCCGGGCGTCCGCCGGGTTGCTCGGGGTAGTAGTCGGAGTAGCCCGGCACCCAGCACATCTCCAGCGGTGAGTGCCGCAGCACGAACGCAAGCATCTCGGGACTGCGTTCCAGGTAAGTGTCGATCTTCTCCTCCGGCACCACGTCCCCGATGATGGCGTGCAGGTAGGTGCGGGCCGCCTCGGCGGTGTCGGTGACCCCGTCGCGCTGGAGGATCTCGTTGTTGGGGATCCACACCCCGCCCCCGGAGCGGGCGGTGGATCCGCCGAAGTGGGCCGACTTCTCGATGACCACGGCCGACAATCCGTGGTGGGCGGCGGTCAGCGCGGCCACCATGCCGGCCGCTCCGCTGCCGACGACGACGACGTCGAACTCCTGCTCGCTCATACTAGAACACGTTATAGAATCGAGGGGTTGGGGCGCTACCGGGCTCTCGGGGCCGTCAGCGCCGCGTCACGAGTCCGGATGGGAACCGCGCCGATGCTGAGCGACGCCACGCGCGAGGAGTTGGCGGCCGACCTCGCGCGCGCCGAGCAGACCAGGGTTCCCCTGGGTCCGCTCACCGCGGCCCACCCCGCCATCGACGTCGTCGACGCCTACGAGATCCAGCTGATCAACATCCGCCGCCGCGTCGCGGGCGGTGCGACGGTCGTCGGCCACAAGGTGGGGCTGTCCTCGGCGGCGATGCAGCAGATGATGGGCGTCGACGAGCCGGACTACGGCCACCTGCTCGCCGAGATGGAGGTCTTCTCCGACGTGCCGGTCCGGGCCGACCGCTACCTGTATCCCCGGGTCGAGGTCGAGGTCGGATTCGTGCTGGCCGAGGACCTTCCGGGCGCGGGTTGCACCGAGGACGACGTACTCGCCGCGACGGCCGCCTTCGCGCCCGCGATCGAGCTGATCGACTCCCGGATCAGGGATTGGAAGATCGGGCTGTGCGACACCATCGCCGACAACGCCTCGTCGGCCGGCTACGTGCTCGGGCCGCAGCGCGTCGCGCCCGGCGAGGTTGACATCGCCGCGATCGACGCAGTCCTGACCCGCAACGGTGAGGTGGCCGCCGAGGGCCGCAGCGACGCCGTGCTGGGCAACCCCGTGACCGCGGTGGCGTGGCTGGCGCGCAAGGTGGAGGGATTCGGCGTTCGGCTCAAGGCCGGCGACATCGTTCTGCCGGGCTCGTGCACCCGCGCCATCGACGCCGTTCCGGGCGACGTGTTCGTCGCCGATTTCGCCGGGCTGGGCTCAGTCCGGCTGTCGTTCGAGTAGCAGCGCCGAGGAGATCAATGGCCAAGAAGTCCGTCGCGATCGTCGGATCCGGCAACATCGGGACCGACCTGATGTTCAAACTGCTGCGCTCGGACTGGCTGGAGCCACGCTGGATGATCGGAATCGACCCGTCCAGCGACGGTTTGGCGCATGCTCGCAGCCACGGCCTCGAGACCAGCCACCAAGGAGTGGATTGGCTGCTGGCCCAGCCGGAGCCGCCGGAGATGGTCTTCGAGGCGACGTCGGCCTACGTGCACAAGGCAGCCGCACCCCGTTACGCAGAGGCCGGTATCACCGCGATCGACCTGACCCCGGCCGCCGTCGGGCCCGGAGTGGTGCCCCCAGCCAATCTCACCGCCCACCTCCAGGCGCCCAACGTCAACATGGTGACCTGCGGCGGGCAGGCCACCATCCCGATCGTCTACGCGGTCTCCCGGGTGGTGGAGGTCCCCTACGCCGAGATCGTGGCATCCGTGGCCTCGGTGTCGGCCGGCCCCGGGACTCGGGCCAACATCGACGAGTTCACCAAGACCACCAGCAAGGGCGTGGAGACCATCGGCGGTGCCCGCCGCGGAAAGGCGATCATCATCCTCAACCCGGCCGACCCGCCGATGATCATGCGCGACACGGTCTTCTGCGCGATTCCCCCCGACGCCGACCACGAAGCGATCACCCGATCCATCCACGAGGTGGTCGCCGAGGTTGCGACCTACGTGCCCGGCTACCGCCTACTCAACGAACCGCAGTTCGACGAGCCGTCGGTGGTCAACGGCGGCCAGCACGTGGTGACCACCTTCGTCGAAGTCGAGGGTGCCGGCGACTATCTGCCGCCCTATGCCGGCAACCTCGACATCATGACGGCGGCGGCGACGAAAGTCGGCGAAGAGATCGCCAAACAGGGCGCGACCCTCTCGGGAGGACAGCGATGAGCGATCACGTCTGGGACATCCGCATCACCGACACCTCGCTGCGCGACGGATCGCACCACAAGCGCCACCAGTTCACCGCCGAGGAGGTACGGGCGATCGTCGCCGCTCTGGACGCGGCCGGAGTGCCGGTGATCGAGGTGACCCACGGCGACGGACTCGGTGGGTCCAGCTTCAACTACGGGTTCTCCAGAACTCCCGAGCAGGAACTGATCAAGCTGGCCGCCGAGACGGCCACCGAATCCAGGGTCGCCTTTCTCATGCTTCCCGGTGTCGGCACCAAGGACGACATCCGACAGGCCCAGGACAACGGCGGCTCGATCTGCCGAATCGCCACCCACTGCACCGAGGCCGACGTGTCGATCCAGCACTTCGGGCTGGCCCGGGAACTGGGCCTGGAGACCGTCGGGTTCCTGATGATGAGCCACACCATCGCCCCGGAGAAGCTCGCCGCACAGGCCCGGATCATGGCCGACGCCGGCTGCCAGTGCGTCTACGTCGTCGACTCCGCCGGTGCGCTGGTGCTCGATGAGGTCGCCGACCGGGTCGCGGCGCTGGTCGCCGAACTCGGCGCGGACGCCGAGGTCGGATTCCACGGACACGAGAACCTGGGGCTGGGCGTCGCCAACTCGGTGGAGGCCGTGCGGTCCGGGGCACGGCAGATCGACGGCAGCTGCCGCCGATTCGGCGCCGGGGCGGGCAACGCGCCCGTGGAGGCCCTCGTCGGAGTCTTCGACAAGATCGGTGTCAAGACGGGCATCGACTTCTTCGACATCGCCGACGCCGCCGAGGAGGTGGTCGCCCCCGCGATGCCGGCCGAGTGCCTGCTGGATCGCAACGCGCTGATCATGGGGTACTCCGGCGTCTACTCCAGCTTCCTCAAGCACGCCATCCGGCAGTCCGAGCGCTATGGGGTCCCGGCGCACCAGCTGCTGCACCGGGCCGGGCAGCGCAAACTGATCGGCGGCCAGGAGGACCAGCTCATCGACATCGCCCTGGAGATCAAGCGCGAGCAGGAGCAGGGTGCCCGTGGCTGAACCGGTCGGTGTCGATCCGGTCGCCGCTAAGCCGTTCACCGATGCCATCGCCGAGGCCGAGCGGCTCGTGCGGGAGGCGCCGCACATCGAGGACGAGGCCGATCTGCTCGAAGGGCTGCAGTACCTGGCCGGCGGTATCGCGGCCTGCATTCATCTGGCCTTCGATTACGACCGCGATCATCCCTTCCTGCAGTCGGGCACCGGACCCTTCACCAAGATCGGGCTGGACAACCCCGACACCCTGTACTTCGGCACCCGGGTGGTGGCCGGGCACGAGTACGTCGTGACCGGCAGGCGGGGGACGACGACCGACCTGAGCTTCCAGCTGCTCGGCGGGGAGTACACCGACCAGAACGTGCCTGACAGCGAGACGGCCTTTGACGACCGCAAGCTCGACATCGCCCCCGACGGCAGCTTCGAGTGGCGCTTCACGCCGAAGAGCAACGCCCAACTGGTGATCCGCGAGGTCTACAACGACTGGTCGGCCCAGCGCGGCACGGTCGCCATCGCGCGGGCCGACACCGCCGGAACGGCTCCGCCGCCGCTGACCGCCGAGCTCATCGACAAGCGCTGGGCCACCGCCGGGAGGCAACTGATCCAGCGCATCAAGACCTGGCTGCAGTTCCCGCAGTGGTTCTACATGAACATCCCGGTCAACACGATGGTCGCTCCACGGCTCACACCGGGCGGGCTGGCCACCCAGTACTCCTCGGCCGGCCACTACGACCTGGCTCCCGACCAGGCGCTGATCATCACGCTGCCGGTGACCGACGCGCCGTACCTGGGTTTCCAGCTGGGCAGCCTGTGGTACATCTCGCTGGACTACATCAACCACCAGACCTCGCTGAACGGGACTCAGGCGCAGGCGGATCCGGACGGGCGGATCCGAATCGTCGTCTCCGACCGGAACCCGGGCGTGACGAACTGGGTGGAGACCACCGGACACCGCCGTGGTTTTCTGCAGTTCCGCTGGCAGCGCGTGTCGCGTGAGCTGACCGAGGCCGACGGTCCGACCGTGGAACTCGTCGGCGCGAGCGACA
Source organism: uncultured Mycobacterium sp. (assembly GCA_964466565.1). Lineage (GTDB taxonomy): Bacteria > Actinomycetota > Actinomycetes > Mycobacteriales > Mycobacteriaceae > Mycobacterium. The sequence continues at coordinate 5,441 of CAYXOM010000213.1, read as the reverse complement.
TTCCCGACGCGTTGCCGTACTACGCCGGGAACAGGATCTCCGAAGAGGCGTGGCGGGCCCGGATAGCGCTGCGCCAACGACAGATTCAGAACAGGATGGTGGGCTGACCGATGACGGGGTTACTTGAGGGCAAGGTCGTGGTGATCAGTGGCGTGGGTCCCGCGCTGGGTACCACTCTCGCGCGCCGCTGCGCGCAGGCCGGCGCCGATCTGGTGCTCGCCGCCCGCACCGCCGGAAGGCTCGAGGAGGTTGCCGCCGAGGTCGCCGGCACCGGCCGCCGGGCTCTCGCGGTCGGGACCGACATCACCGACGGCGCCCAGGTGGACAACCTGGTCGCCCGGTCGCTTGACGCCTACGGCCGCGTCGACGTCCTGATCAACAACGCCTTTCGGGTGCCGTCGATGAAGCCGTTGGCCGACACCACCTTCGACCACATCCGGGACGCGATCGAATTGACCGTGCTGGGTGCCCTGCGGATGACCCAGGGTTTCACCGCGGCACTGGCCGAGACCCGCGGATCGGTGGTCAACGTCAACTCGATGGTGATCCGCCACTCCCAGCCCAAGTACGGCGCCTACAAGATGGCCAAGGCGGCGTTGCTGGCCATGTCGCAGTCTCTGGCCACCGAACTGGGCGACAAGGGAATCCGGGTCAACTCGGTCGCTCCGGGTTACATCTGGGGAGAGACTCTCAAGAGTTACTTCTCCCACCAGGCCGGCAAGTACGGGACCACCGTCGAGCAGATCTACGACGCCACCGCCGCGCAGTCCGATCTCAAGCGGCTGCCGACCGAGGATGAGGTGGCCTCGGCGATCCTCTTCATGGCCAGCGACCTGTCCAGCGGGATCACCGGCGCGACGCTGGACGTGAACTGCGGGGAGTACAAGGCCTGATGGGTGCGGCCCGGACCGACGTCGGAACCGTCGAGGACCTGAAGGCCTCGGCGGTCAAGGCCGTCGGCCTCGACGACTTCGGTGCCGACGACGACAACTACCTCGAGGCGCTCTCGGTCCTGCTGGAGTCCTACCGGCGCGACGCCGGCTTCACCGAACTCGGCAGCAAGATGTCCCGCTTCTTTCTTCGCAACGCCCTGGTCGCCAGGCTGCTCAGCGAGGCGTCGTGGAAACAGCACCCCGGGTACGCCGACGTCGCGATCCGCGCCCCGATCTTCGTGACCGGCCTGCCGCGCACCGGGACCACGGCGCTGCACCGGCTGCTCTGCGGCGACCCCCGCCATCAGGGGCTGGAACTGTGGCTCGCGGAGTTCCCCCAACCCCGTCCGCCCCGCGAGAGCTGGCCGGACAATCCGGTGTACGCCCAACTCGACGCGCGGTTCCGCAAGGCGCACGAGGACAACCCGGATTACACCGGGCTGCATTTCATGACCGCCGGCGAGGTCGAGGAGTGCTGGCAGTTGCTGCGCCAGTCGGTGCACTCGGTCTCCTACGAGGCGTTGGCCCACGTCCCGACCTACTCGCGCTGGCTGGCCCGCCAGGACTGGACCAGGCCCTATCGCCGGCACCGCCGGAATCTGCAGCTGATCGGGCTCAACGATGAGCAGAAGCGCTGGATTCTGAAGAATCCCAGCCATCTGTTCGCCCTCGACGCGCTGCTGGCCACCTACCCCGACGCGCTGGTGGTCCAGTGCCACCGCCGGCCGGAGACGATCATGGCCTCGATGTGCTCGCTGGCCCAGCACACCACCGAGGGGTGGTCGACCGCCTTCGTCGGGGCCACCATCGGCGCTGACTCGCTGGAGACGTGGTCGCGGGGACTCGAGCGGTTCAACGCCGTGCGGGCGACCGCCGACCCGGCGCAGTTCTGCGACGTCGATTACGCCGACCTCGTGGCCGATCCGCTGGGCACGGTGGCCGCCGTCTACGACCACTTCGGCATCGAGATGACCGAGGCGGCCCGGGTGGCGATCGCGCAGACCGACGCTGAGAGCAGACAGGGGCCGCGGGCGCCGAAGCACTCCTACTCCCTGGCCGACTACGGCCTGACCGAGGCGCAGGTCGCGGACCGCTTCGCCGGGCTGTGAGCCCCGCACGTTCCCCGCGAGCAGACACAAAGTGGCCGCGACACGCGGGACTCCGGGGAACTTTGCGTCTGCTCGCGCGAGGGAAGCGGCGTCAGCCGTCGCCGGGCGGGGGTGCGCTCGAGTACTCCTCGAGGCAGCCCTCGGCGACCGCGTGGCGGATGCTGTCGCCGAGGCGCGGGCAGGACGGCTCGCGGGCACTGCTGCCGCCGCCGGCTCGGACCTCGGCGAAGTACGCGCACCGGCGTGAGGCTTCGCCGTTCCACTGCACGGCCGTGTAGGCCGCGCCGAGCTTCTTGACCTTGACCGCCGCGTGGCAGAACCGGCAGTCCACCTCCGACAGCCCCGAGGTCAGGTAGCGATCGCGGTCCCGGCGGGTGGCCTCGTGGACCGCCGCGGCCCGCTCGGGGTCGTCGGCGAAGTCGGGCGCCTTGGACCACCGCCCGACGTCTGTGTCGTCGCCGGGCCGGTGGGGGTGATCGTCGTCGTGGGCGCCGTGCAATAGAAGCATCGACCGGGCCAGCTGGTCGACGTCGGGCACTTCGCCACCGGTCATGCCGTGCTGCCGGCCTCGGCGGCCTTCTGCTGAGCCTGGCGCCGCAGGTTCTCCTCGACCTCGACGTGCCACTTCTCGTTGGCCCTGGTGGTGTCGACCTCGAGTTCGAAGCGATCGGTCATGTCACCGGTGATGTCGGCGACGTCGACGTAGAACTGCTGGTACCAGCGGCGCATCTGGTACACCGCGCCGTCCTCCTCGACCAGCAGCGGGTTCTCGATGCGGGTCTTGTGCTTCCAGATCTCGACGTCCTGCAGGAATCCCTTGCTGACGCCGTCGGTGAAAGCCTTGGCGAGGTGATTGCTCGTCGCCTCGTCGAGCCCCTTGGGCTTCTGCACGATCACGCCCCACTGCAGGACGAACGAGTCCTGGTTCACCGGGTAGTGGCAGTTGATCAGAATCGACTCGGCCTTGAAGTCGCCGTAGGTGTTGTGCAACCAATTGATCATGAATGACGGGCCGAAATAGCTTGCCTCGGAGTCCAGTTCGGACTCGCCGTAGGCGGTGCCCATGCCGCCGATGTCCGGCCGGCCGACGTTGTGCAGGTACTGGGTGGCGATGTGGCCCTCGAAGACGTTCTTGAAGTAGGTCGGCAGGCCGAAGTGGATGTAGTAGAAGTGCGCCATGTCGGTGACGTTGTCGATGATCTCCCGGCAGTTGGAGCCCTCGATGAGCATGGTGTTCCAGATCCAGTCGGTCCACTCGTCGCTGGCCGCCTCGGGGATCTCGGGGATCCGCACCTCGGGCTGCGGGGGATTGCCCTCGTGGTCGTGCCAGACGAACAGCAGGCCGCCGCGGACGTCGGTCTCCCAGGACCGGGTCCTGGCCAGCTTCGGGGTCCGCTTGGCGTAGGGCACCAGCTTGCAGCGGCCGTCGGCGCCCCAACGCCAGTCGTGAAACGGGCAGGCGACCTCGTCGCCCTTGATGCTGCCCTGCGAAAGGTCACCGCCCATGTGCCGGCAGTAGGCGTCGAGGACGTGCAACTCACCGGCCGAGTCGGCGAACACCACGAGTTTCGTGCCGAACGCGTGGACGGGGTGCGGTTGGCCGTCGGAAAAGCTCTCGACGGTGCCCAGGCAGTGCCAGCCCCGGGCGTACCGGTCCGGCAGGATGCCGGTGTCGATCTCGCGAACGCTGGTCATGACGCGCCTCCACTAGGACTCTATAACTAGAACACGTTACAGTTTTCTGCGGGTGCCTGCAACACGCGGCCGCGTCAGGCGGCCGGCTTCTCGCTGCCGACCACCCACATCGAGTAGTACTGGGACCCACCGCCGTAGGCGTGCCCGAGAGCCCGGCGCGCTCCTTTGACCTGGTGCTCGCCGGCCTTGCCCATCACCTGGATGGCGGCCTCGGCGAAGCGGATCAGCCCCGACGCCCCGATCGGGTTCGAGGAGAGCACACCGCCGGATGGGTTCACCGGAATCCGGCCCCCGATGGCGGTCTCGCCGGACTCGGTGAGTTTCCAGCCCTCGCCCGCCGGCGCGAAGCCGAGGTTCTCCAGCCACATCGGCTCGAACCAGGAGAACGGCACATAGATCTCTGCGACGTCGATCTCGTCGATCGGGCTGGTAATCCCCGCCGCGTGCCACAGGGCCGCGGCCGCGTCCCGGCCGGCCTGCGGGTTGACCTGGTCGCGGCCCGAGTAGGCGATCGGCTCGGTGCGCAGTGCGGTCGCGTGCACCCAGGCCACCGGATGACCGTCGGCGATACGCCGGTCGGCGATCTGCTCGTCGCCGATGACGATGGCCGCCGCGCCGTCCGATGACGGGCAGGTCTCGTCGAATCGGATCGGGTCCCAGAGCATCGGCGAGGCGAGCACCTTGTCCATCGTGATGTCAGGCTGGTGCAGGTGCGCGAGCGGGTTGCGGACGGCGTTGAGCCGGTCCTTGACTGCGACCATCGCGCCGATGTGGTCGGGGGCCCCCGAGCGGCGGATGTAGGCCCGGATGTGGGGTGCGAAGTAGCCACCGGCTCCGGCGCCCACCGGTTTGGTGAACGGGACCGGAATCGACAACGCCCACATCGCGTTCGACTCCGACTGCTTCTCCCACGCCATCGCCAGCACCCGGTGGTAGCGACCGGACTGCACCAGGCTGGCAGCCACCACGCCGGTCGAGCCGCCCACGGATCCGGCCGTATGCACTCGGATCAGCGGCTTACCCGTTGCGCCCAGCGCGTCGGTCATGAACAACTCGGGCATCATCACGCCCTCGAAGAAGTCCGGAGCCTTGCCCACCACCACCGCGTCGATGTCATCGAGGGTGGATCCACTGTCCCGGAGCGCGCGGTCGATCGCCTCGCGGACCAGCCCGCTCATCGAGACGTCGGTGCGCTCCTTGACGTACTTGGTCTGCCCGGTGCCCAGCACCGCCGCCAGGTGTTTGCCTGCCATCAGTGCCTGCCCTCCATCACCGCGACGAGGTTCTGCTGGAGCACCGGCCCCTGGGTGGCGTGCGCCAGCACCCGCTGCGCCGAGCCGTCGAAGATGTGCCGAGCGGCGAAACCGATCCGCTCCAGGCCGGTGGAAAACATCGGGTTGGCCGCCAGTGGCCCGCCGGACGGATTGACCCGGGCCGCCTCCGGCAGTCCGATCGCCTCGGTGAGGATGAGATGCTGATGGGTGAAGGGGGCGTAGATCTCGGCCACCTCGATCGAGCCGGTGTCGCCGCCGCTCGCCAGGGCGGCCGACGCCGCGGTGGACGGCGAGGCGGTGAGGTCGCGGGCGCCGATCACCGGGGTCTCGACGCGATGCTCGAAGCCGCTGATCCAGGCCGGCCGGTCGCGCAGCTCGCGGGCCCGGGAGTCGGCGGCGAGCACGATCGCCGAGGCGCCGTCGGTGATCGG
>CAYXOM010000212.1:0-3108 GCA_964466565.1 uncultured Mycobacterium sp. | reverse complement strand
GTCCTCCCACACCGGGTGCGGTTCGGCGCCATCGTCGATCTCGTCCGGGGCCGACAGCAGGTACCGGTAGCGCGGCACCTCGGCCAGCAGTTGCTCGTGGGTGCCGACATGGGTGACCGTCGGCACTCCGTCGCGGGCGTCGAGCAGCGCGACCCGATCGGCCAGCAGCACGGTCGAGGCGCGGTTGGCCACCACCAGCGCCGTGACGGTGTTCAGGACCGGCCGCAGCGCCGCGGTGACCGCCGCCTCGGTGTGCACGTCGAGTGCCGAGAGGGTGTCGTCGAGGACCAGGACGACGGGCCGGGCGAGGATCGCCCGCGCCAGCGCCAGTCGCTGACGCTGCCCGCCGGACAGGCTCATGCCCTGCTCGCCGATCCGGGTGCGCAGGCCGAACGGAAGCTCGTAGACGAACTGCGCGGCGGCGATCTCAATCGCGGCGGCGATCTCGTCGTCGCCGGCGGGGTCGCCGGGCGGGCGGCCGAGGGTGAGGTTCTCGGCCACCGACATCGAGAACAGCGTCGGATCCTCGAAGGCCACCGCGACAGCCGAACGCAGCGCCGACAGCGACAGGTCCCGAATGTCGACGCCGTCGATGAGGATCCGGCCCTCGGTGACATCGTGAATTCGGCACAACAGCGCGGCGAGCACCGACTTGCCCGACCCGGTCTGGCCGACGAGTGCCAGGGTCTGTCCGGGCTCGACGGTCAGGGTGACGTGACGCAACACCCAATCCCCCTCAGGGAAGCGGAATCCGACGTCACGCAGTTCCAGCAGCCCGACGGCCGGCACGCGCCGCTCGGGCCCGTCGGCAATCTCCTCGGGTTCGTCGAAGATCTCCGCGATCCGATTCGCCGCGGTCATCGCCTCCTGCGTCATCGACAGTAGAAAACCCAGCGAGGCGATCGGCCAGACCAGCGACAGCATCATGGTGATGAAGGCCACCAGCGTGCCGATGGTGACCAGGCCGCGGCCGGCCGCGTAGGCACCGAACCCGAGTACCACGATCACGGTGATGTTGGGGATGGCCTCGAGCAGGGTCCAGAACCTCGCCGACACCGACACCTTGTGGATCTGGGTCCGGTAGAGCCGGGTGGCCTGCTCGTCGAACCGGTCGAAGACGAAGTCCTCTCGGCCGAAGGACTTCACCGCCCGCACGCCCAGAGCCGCCTCCTCGACGTGAGTGGCCACGTCGCCGGTCTCATCCTGGGCCTGTCGGCTCAGGCGGGTGAAAGTCCGCTCAAAGCGCAGCATCGTGACGGTGACCGGCAGGACCGACGCCGCGACCACCACTCCCAGCGGCCAGTACATCGCCAGCAGGATCCCCGTCACCACCACGATCTGCAGGATGTTCAACATCAGGAAGACCAGACCGAAAGACAGCAGCCGGCGAATCGCGCTGAGGTCGTTCATGATCCGGGACAGCAGCTGGCCGGATTGCCAGCGCCCGTGGAACGACATCGGCAGCACCTGAAGCCGTGCGTAGAGGTCCTTACGGATGTCGGCCTCGACACCCATGGTGGCGCGGGCCACCAGCCAGCGCCGGATGAACCACAGGGTGGCCTCGGCAACCCCGACCGCCACGGCCGCCGAGCCGACCACCCACAGCCCGCCGAGGTCCCGGGCGCGAACCGGCCCGTCGATCACCGCCCTGGTCATCAGCGGCACCGCCACGGTGGCCACCAGGCTCAGCGCCGCGACGACGATCATGGCCACCCACCGTGCGCGGTAGGGCAGCAGGTAGGGCAGCAGCCGCAGCAGGTCGGAGAAGGACCGCACGCGGGCCGGAGGCGGGGCGATCGACGGCCTGGAGCGCAGGCCGGCCGGTGTCGCGGTCACGTACACCGCTGTGTTCTCACAACCGACCGTGGGCTCAGCACCGAACCGCCTCCCGCGTCATCCATCGTGGCCGACCCCCTCGGAGATCATGTCACGGCCATGCCTCCCGGCCGGACCCGCGGCGATCCGGCAAGATGTGCCCATGGACAGCTCAGCGGGCTCCCCGCGCGTGCTGGTGGTCGACGACGACCCCGACGTTCTGGCCTCGCTGGAACGCGGCCTGCGACTGTCCGGCTTCGACGTGGCCACCGCCGTCGACGGCGCGGAGGCGCTGCGCAGCGCCACCGAATCCCGGCCCGATGCGATCGTCCTCGACATCAACATGCCGGTCCTCGACGGGGTGAGCGTCGTCACCGCGCTGCGCGCGATGGACAACGACGTGCCGGTGTGTGTGCTCTCGGCGCGCAGCTCCGTCGACGACCGGGTGGCGGGCCTGGAGGCCGGCGCCGACGACTACCTGGTCAAGCCGTTCGTCCTGGCCGAACTGGTTGCCAGGGTCAAAGCACTGCTGCGCCGGCGCGGGTCGGCGGCCACATTCTCCTCGGAGACCATCACCGTCGGCCCGCTGGAGGTCGACATCCCGGGTCGGCGCGCTCGGGTCAACGGGCTCGACGTCGACCTGACAAAACGCGAGTTCGACCTGCTGGCCGTACTCGCCGAGCACAAGACCGCGGTCCTGAGCCGGGCCCAGTTGCTCGAGCTGGTCTGGGGTTACGACTTCGCGGCCGACACCAACGTCGTCGATGTGTTCATCGGCTACCTGCGGCGCAAACTTGAGGCTGGCGGCGCGCCGCGACTGCTGCACACGGTGCGCGGCGTCGGGTTCGTCCTGCGCACCCAGTAGGCGCGGTCCTCGACCGGCCCCTCAGGGTCCGGTTCCGCTCCGGCCGGGCCCATCGGGACCGGAGGTGCCGACGATCCGGGCCGCGGTGGCCGAGGCGTCGGTGTCGCCGCCGGTGATCACCGCCCTGGTCTGCGCCGGGTCGATATCGCCGCCGGTGAGAACAGTTGCCGCGCTGTCGGCCGTGGCGGTGCCGGCCGAGACCACCGTCGCGGCGGCCGCTGCGGCCCCGGCGTCGGCCGGGGCGGCTCCGGCTGCGGCGTCCCAGCGCAGGAAGCCAGCTGCCTGGGCGCTGACTTCCTCGGCGAACCACACCTCGGCCTCGATCGCGGCGTACTGCGGACTCTCCAGCGTGAAGTAGTGCATGGTGTCCCTGTCGCCCTTGATCGTGTACCCCGTCGGCGCGGCCGAACGGCGGGTGACCCGGATCG
>CAYXOM010000211.1:0-3350 GCA_964466565.1 uncultured Mycobacterium sp. | reverse complement strand
CGCTCGCCGACGTCCTCGCGCTGCCCGAGGTGCAGGAGGTTTTCGACGCGATCCGGCTCGGCTCCGCGCCGCCGCGCCCGCCGGTGCTGATCGTGCAGGCAGTGCACGACTCGGTGATCGCCGTCGACGACATCGACCTCCTGGTGCACCGCTATGCGGCGGGAGGCGCGCGCGTCAGCTATCACCGCGACCGCTTCAGCGGGCACATGCTGTTGCACCCGATGTCGGCCCCGATGACTTTGCGCTGGCTGACCGACCGGTTCGAGGGGCGGCCGCTGGGCGCCCACGCCGTGCGCACCCAGTGGCCGACGCTGCTCAACCCGATCACCTATGCCGGAATGTGGCGCCTCGGCGGAATCGCCGCCCGGGTGCTCGCCGGCGGGACGGTGCCGCTGCGAGAGCTGTAGGCCCGTTCGCCGGCCACCCGGCGGGCGGGGACGGCGGGTCCTGCGGCGGCCAGCCGCCGAGATCGTCGCGGGTGCTGCCGATCACCATGACCGCATAGACCCCGGCGGCCAGCGCCGCCGGCAGCAGGAGTGTGACGGCGATCTGCACGGGGCTGTGACCGAAGAACACCGGTGGCGCCTCGACGAAGTACGCGACCCGGTTCCGGGGCGTCAGCTCTGCGCCGGCGCGGTCGGGCGTGCCGTACCGCCAGTGCGCGAGGGCCGCGCCCGTCGCCGCCGCGGCCGCCGCCGCGGCGACCTGGCCCAGCCACAACGCCGCGGCCAGTGCCGGACCGCGGTGGGCTCGCCACTGCCAGACCAGGACCGCCGAGACGACGGCCAGGCTGCTCAGCAGCCCGGTGAGCATCGCCGCGGCCACGAACAGGTTGTCGGCCTGCCGGCCCAGGAATCCGTCCACCCGTTCGCCGACCCGGTTCAGCGCGGTGACCGTGCCGATGGACGGCGCGAGCATCGCCCACAGCACGCCCACTACCGCGCCGGCGGCGGTCAGTCCGGCCACCGTCCGCAACACGGCGCGCCGACGCGAGAGTGCCGGCGCCCCGGTCACCGGCGCGACTCGAGGTCGGCGGAGTCCACCCGGCCGTGTCGTGAGCACCTGGCCCACCAGCCGTCGGGGCGAACCTGGACCACCATCCGGCGTCCACACCCCGCGCAGAACCGCGGCGGTTCCAGACCGAGCCGCGCGGCCAGGGGCGGGGCCTCGCCGGCCGGCCGGCCGGTGTGGACGTCGTAGCCGCCGCGCAGGGGGCCGGGCAGCGGGTCATTCATCACTACAGGCTGGCGTTGAGCGCCTTGATGGGCATTTTCAGTTCGCTGAGCAGTTCCAGGTCCGCCTCGGCCGGCCGGCCGAGGGTGGTCAGGTAGTTGCCGACGATCACCGCGTTGATCCCGCCCAGGATGCCCTGCCGTGCCCCGAGGTCGCCCAGGGTGATCTCCCGGCCGCCGGCGAAGCGCAGCATGGTGCGCGGCAGGGCCAGCCGGAACGCGGCCACCGCCTTGAGCGCCTCGGCGGCCGGCATCACGGCGAGGTCGCCGAACGGGGTGCCCGGGCGGGGATTGAGAAAGTTCAGCGGAACCTCGTCGGGGGCGAGGTCGGCCAGTTCGGCGGCGAACTCGGCCCGCTGCTCCAGCGTTTCGCCCATCCCGAGGATGCCGCCGCAGCAGACCTCCATGCCGGCCTCGGCCACCATCTGCAGGGTGTCTCGGCGCTCCTCCCAGGTGTGGGTGGTCACCACGTTGGGGAAGAACGATCGCGCGGTCTCCAGGTTGTGGTTGTAGCGGTGCACACCCATGTCGGCCAGCGCCTGAACCTGATCGGCGGTGAGCATCCCCAGCGAGCAGGCGATGTTGATCTCTACCTCGTCGCGGATGGCCTCGATGCCAGCCGCGACCTGGGCCAGCAACCGCTCGTCGGGCCCGCGCACCGCCGCGACGATGCAGAACTCGGTGGCGCCGGACTTCGCCGTCTGCCTGGCCGCCTCGACCAGGCTGGGCACGTCCAGCCAGGCGCTGCGCACCGGCGAGGCGAACAGCCCCGACTGGGAGCAGAAGTGGCAGTCCTCGGGGCAGCCACCGGTCTTGAGGCTGATGATGCCCTCGACCTCGACTTCCGGGCCGCACCACCGCATCCGGACCTCATGGGCCAGGGCGAGTAGTTCGTCGAGGCACTTGTCGGGCATGAGCAGCACCTTCAGAACCTGCTCGCCGGACAGGCCCTCCCCGCGGTCAAGGACCTGTTCGCGAGCCTGGACGAGGATGCTGCTGTCTGAGGTCACGCGGGTCAGGTTAGTTCACGGGTTCACCCGATCAGCAGACGGTCGACCCGCCGGTCACCGTCCCAGCGGCGCAGCCCGCCCGCCTCGGCGGCCAGATCACTCCCGTGCCGGGTCAGAAGTGCCATCGCCGCCCCGATCTGCTCGGCAGTGAAACGCCGGCCCAGCGTGACGTGCGGGGTCCAGCCACCCGGGCGGCAATGCGGGTACGGCCCGCCGGTCACGAACGGCCCGCAGAGCGCGAACACCTCGGCGTGCAGCGCGATCAGCTGGGGCGAGGGAACGACCAGGCGGGCCAGGGTCAGCCGGGTTACGCCGAACACCACATGGCCGCTCAGAGGGCAGCCCAGCGGGAGTCGGCCGGTCAGCCCACCCAGCGCGCGGTCGGCGCCGCCGGCGACCCGAGCGGAGGCGACGAGGGTGATGTGCGGGCGGTTGGTCGCCGAGGACACGTCCGACTGGCTCGGCAACCCGGCGTCGGCCAGGGCCCGCCAGGATTCCCGGACGGCGGCCTCGGCGGCCGGGTCGAGGAGAAGTTCGACCGAGTGCGTCACCGCTCGGCCCCGGGCAGGCCGGTGACCCACCCGGGGTCGAAGGCGTGCCGGCTCACCGCGGCGAACCCGGTCGGGGTCAATGCCGCCGCCCGCTCGGGCAGCACCGCGCGAACCGGTGCCAGCCTGTCGAGAGCGCCCCGGTTGTAGCTTTCGGCGGCGCCGGGCTTCACGGGCCAGGACCCGATCACCAGCCCGGCGCACCGCAGGCCCCGGTGGCCGAGCGCCTCCAGGGTCAGCGCGGTGTGGTTGAGGGTGCCCAGGCCCGGGGCGCAGACGACGAGCACCGGAGCCGCGAGTTGGGCCGCGAGGTTCCCCAGCGTGCCGCCGTCGGCGGCGATCTCCACCAGCAATCCGCCGGCGCCCTCGACCAGGGTCAGCGCGCCCGGGCGGTCCACCGCCCGGATCGCGTCGAGGAGTTCGTCCATCGACGGCAGTTCCGCGCCGGCCAGCTCCGCGGCGGCGGCCGGCGCCAGCGGCTCGGGGTAGCGGGCCACCGACACCAGCGTCGCAACGCCGGCGAGCCGGGCCACCTCGGCGAGGTCGTCGTCACCGTCGCC
>CAYXOM010000210.1:0-5173 GCA_964466565.1 uncultured Mycobacterium sp. | reverse complement strand
GGCCGCCGCCGACCTCATCGCCAGACTGACCGGCAACCCGCACCTCAACCCGGTGACCCGCCGCCGGGTCGGCGCACCCGACCCCGCCGGTGAGACGGTGCCCATCCCGGTCGGCACCCGTGCCGCCGACCTGCCCGACCTGTCGGGCCCGGGTCCGGACCCGCACCCCGGGCGCACCCGGCGGCGGGTGATGGTGGCCGGCCGGCTGGCCGCGGCACTGATCGCGATCACCGCCCTGGCCGTCACCGGTTCGGCCTGGCAGTGGCAGTCGGCCAAGAACCGCCTGCTCAACACCATCGCCGCGCTGGACCCCAACTCCAGCGACATCCGAGACCCGGGCGCGCAGACCGGTGACGAGAACTTCCTCATCATCGGCGTGGACAGCCGCATCGGCGAGAACGGCCAGATCGGCGCCGGGGACACCACCATCGTGGAGGGCGCCCGCCCGGACACCATCATGCTCGTCAACGTCCCGCGCAACCGCCAGCGGGTGGTGGCGGTGTCCTTTCCCCGGGATCTGCAGATCGCCCCGATGAACTGCCAGGCCTGGGATCCCGAGACCGGCCGCTACGGGCCGGTCTATGACAAGAACACCGGCGAGTGGAGCGACAACGAGCGGCCCACCACCACCAAGCTCAACTCCGCCTACGCACTGGGCGGGCCCAAGTGTCTGGTGAAGGTGATCCAGAAGATCTCCGGGCTGGCCATCAACCGTTTCATGGCGGTCGACTTCGTCGGCTTCTCCAGGATGGTCGACGCACTCGGCGGGGTCGAGGTGTGCAGCGCCACCCCCCTGGAGGACGCGGTGCTGGGAACGGTGCTGGCCACCGCCGGGCGCCAGACGCTGGACGGCCAAACCGCGCTGAACTACGTGCGGGCGCGGTCGGTGACCACCGGGGACAACAGTGACTACGGCCGCATCAAACGCCAGCAGTTGTTCCTGTCGTCACTGCTGCGCTCGATCATCTCCACCGAGACGCTCTTCGACCTCAACAAACTTGACGACGTGGTCAACGTCTTCATCGAGGACAGCTACGTCGACAACGTGCGGACCAAGGACCTGGTGGCGCTCGGTCAGTCGTTGCAGGGCGTCAACGCCGGGCGCATCACGTTCGTGACCGTGCCGACCACCGGGGAGGTCGACTACGAGGGCAACGAGATTCCGCGTACCGAGGACGTCCGGGCGCTGTTCGACGCGATCATCGATGACCAGTCGCTGCCCGGCGAGAACGACAACAACGAGACGCTCAGCCCGCTGGCCACCGGGGCGTTCGGGTCCATCACTGCGACACCGTCGATGAGCGGGTCCTGGTCGGCCCTGGAGACCTCGGCGGCGCCGACCACCACCGTCGAGGAGGTCAAGGCCGTGGCGGCCGACCCGCGCGACGTGACCGTCGCGGTGGCCGACCCCGACGGACTCGGCATGGCCGCCACCGCCGCCGCCCAGTTCGACTTGTACGGGTTCTCCGCCTGGCAGTCCGACCCGTCTGCCTACTGGAACCCGGTGCCCGCCACCACGGTCTACTACTCCCTGGGCAACGAGCAGGCGGCCGCCACCGTCGCCGCCGCCGTCCCGGGTTCGCGGGTCGAACGGATCGCCGGCCTGGGCGAGACGATCCAGGTGGTGCTGGCATCGGACTTCACCGCGGTGAACTACCCGCAGGCCAGCGGGACGCCTGTGAGCGTGTACGCCACCCAGACCGGCAATCCCACGCCCACCAGATTGCCCGGTGACCTCAACGTCACCAACGGCGCCGACGTCACCTGCGATTAGCCTCCGTTCACCGGTCGTTCAGCCTTCGACGCCGTGTGCCGGCGGGTTTCCCGCGTAATGTTGGCAGATGCGCACCGCGTACCACGAGCAACTCGACGCGTTGACCAATCAGCTCGCCGAGATGTGCCGAATGGCCGGCATCGCGATGGAGCGCGCGACTCAGGCCCTGCTGCAAGCCGATCTGGTGCTCGCCGAACAGGTGATCGGCGACCACGAGATGCTGGTGAGCGCGAGCGCCCGGGCCGAGGAGGCGGCGTTCGTCCTGCTGGCGTTGCAGGCGCCGGTCGCCGGGGACCTGCGCGCGATCGTCAGCTCCATCCAGATCGTCGCCGACGTCGAGCGGATGGGCGCTCTGGCATTGCACGTCGCCAAGATCGCGCGCCGCCGCCATCCCGCGCACACGCTGCCCGAGGAGGTCAACGGTTACTTCGCCGAAATGGGCCGGGTCGCTGTCGACCTGGGAACCAGCGCGCGCGAGGTGCTGCTGTCGCGGGACCCGGAGAAGGCGCGCCGGATCCGCGAAGAGGACGACGCGATGGACGACCTGCACCGCCATTTGTTCACCGTGCTGATGGACCGGGAGTGGAAGCACGGGGTGGCCGCCGCGGTCGACGTCACGCTGCTCGGCCGGTTCTACGAGCGGTTCGCCGACCACGCCGTGGAGATCTCCCGGCGGGTGATCTTCCAGGTCACCGGGACGTTGCCCACCGAGGAGGAGATCGCGACCTACTAGCCCCGGGCTAGCCGAACCGGCCCGAGATGTAGTCCTCGGTGGCCTTCTGGCTGGGGTTGGAGAAAATCTTGCCGGTGTCGTCGATCTCGACCAGCCGGCCCGGCTTCCCGGTCGCCTCGAGGTTGAAGAACGCGGTCTGGTCACTGACCCGGGCCGCCTGCTGCATGTTGTGGGTGACGATCACGATCGTGTAATCGCGCTTGAGTTCGGCGATGAGGTCCTCGATCGCCAGGGTCGAGATCGGGTCCAGCGCCGAGCACGGCTCGTCCATCAGCAGCACGTCGGGCTGCACCGCGATGGCCCGCGCGATGCACAGCCGCTGCTGCTGGCCCCCCGACAGGCCGCCGCCCGGCTTGTCGAGGCGGTCCTTGACCTCGTTCCAGAGATTCGCGCCCTGCAGCGACCGCTCGGCGGTCTCGTCGAGCAGACTCTTGCTGCGCACCCCCTGCAGCTTGAGTCCGGCCACCACGTTGTCCCGGATCGACATGGTGGGAAACGGATTCGGCCGCTGGAACACCATCCCGATGGTCTTGCGCACGCTGACCGGGTCCACCCCAGACCCGTAGACGTCCTCGCCGTCGAGCAGCACCGACCCCGCGACCCGGCCGCCGGGGATGACCTCGTGCATCCGGTTGAGCGCACGCAGGACGGTCGACTTGCCGCAGCCCGACGGCCCGATGAAGGCGGTCACCGCCCGCGGTGGGACGGCCATGGTGACGTCGGCGACGGCGTGGAACGAGCCGTAGTAGATGTTGACGTCCTTGAGGTCGAATCGTTTTGCCATCTGGGACTCCCTCGGACTTCCTAGACGCGGTTTCGGTTCAGGTACCGGTTGACGAAGCCGGCGGCGACGTAGAGCGCGGCGACCAGCAGGATGAGGGTGAGTGCGGCGCCCCAGACCCGAAGCCGACCCGCCTCCTCTGGGTTGATCAGCTCCGTATAGATCAGCAGCGGCAGTGAGGCCATGTTGCCGCTGAGCGGGTCGTAGTTGATCGAGCGCGCGTAGCCGACCAGCACCAGCACCGGCGCGGTTTCGCCCATCACCCGCGCCAGGGCGAGCAGGATTCCGCTGATCATCCCGGGCAGTGCCGTGGGAATCACGATGCGCAGGATGGTCTTCCACTTCGGGACACCCAGCGCGTAAGAGGCCTCGCGGAGCTCGTCGGGCACCAGTTTGAGCATCTCCTCGGTGTTACGCACCACCACCGGGAGCATCAGCAACACCAGCGCCAGCGCGACGGCGAAGGCGCTCTGCGGGAAGCCAAAGGTGGCGATCCACAGCGCGAAGATGAACAGCGCCGCAACGATCGAGGGCACCCCGGCAAGGATGTCCACCATGAACGTGGTCACCTTGGCGAACCGGCCGGTGCCGTATTCCACCAGGTAGATCGCTGCCATCACCCCGAGGGGCACCGCGATCGCGGCGGCGATCCCGGCTTGGACGATGGTCCCGTAGATCGCGTGGTAGACCCCGCCGGCGACCTGGTCGGGCAGCACCCCGGCCAGGGACCGCGTCCACCACTGTGAAGTGACGATCGCCCGCAGGCCACGTTCGAGAACGGTGTAGAGCACCCAGACCAGTGGGACGGTGGCGATCAGGAACGATACCGTGAACAGCACCGAGGCCAGGGAGTTCCGCACCTTGCGGCCGAGGCTGATCGGGTGGAACGTCGGCCCCTTCACCGGGGCGTCGAGGGCGTCGACGGTCATCCGCCACTGACCCTTCCGCCCGCCGCTGCGCGGGCCAGTGCGTTGACCACGAAGGTCAGGAGGAACAGCACGAAGCCGGCCGCGATATAGGCGCCGGTGGGCAGTTTGGCGCTGAATTCGGCTGCCGCCGAGGCGATCTTGGAGGCGAAGGTGTAGCCGCCGTCGAACAGCGACCAGTGCCCGGCCTGGGCGGCGGCGCGCAGAATGATCAGCACCGCGACGGTCTCGCCGAGGGCGCGGCCAAGGCCGAGCATGGATCCGGCGATCATGCCGCTACGTCCGTAGGGGAAGACCGTCATCCGGATCACCTCCCACTTGGTGGCGCCGAGGGCCTGGGCGGCCTCGACGTGCCCGCGCGGGGTCAGGGCGAACACCTCGCGGGTGACCGAGGTGATGATCGGCAGGATCATCACCGCGAGCACTACCCCGGCGGTGAAAATGGTCCCGCCGCCTGCCAGCGAGACGTTGCCGTCGGCGAAGAGGAAGAGCCAGCCGAGCTTGTCGTTGAGGAACCGCGCCACCGGTTCCAGCCAGGGCGCCAGCACGAAGATGCCCCACAGCCCGAACACGATGGAGGGGACGGCGGCGAGCAGGTCGATCAACATTGCGAACGGCCTGGCCAGGCGACGGGGGGCGTAGTTGGTCAGGAAGGCGGCGATGCCGATCGCGATCGGCACCGCCAGAGCGAGCGCGAACACCGAACTGAGCACCGTGACCTGCAGCAGGCCGGCGATTCCGAACCGCAGGTTGGTCTCGTCGGTGGTGGAGAACTCCGAGCTGGTGATGAAGTTGGCTTGGTTGGCCTGCAGCGAGGGCACCGCCCGGATGATCAGGAACAGCGCCATCAGCGCGATGATGGCGATGATGGTCGCGCCCGCCGCAAGGGCGATGGACCCGAAGATCCGGTCGCCGCGGCGGCTGTCGGAGCTGCGCAGGCCGCGGTCGGTCGTCTTGGG
>CAYXOM010000209.1:0-7136 GCA_964466565.1 uncultured Mycobacterium sp. | reverse complement strand
GGCGCCGAGCGCATCGAGCACGCCGACCGGGCCGGCGACCGGGATCGAGACCGCGGGAGCCAGTTCCACCCCCTCGCCGAAGGCCCGGTCCACCAGCATCCCGTCGGCCACCCCGAGTTCGCCCGGCGCCGGGGCACCCAGCCGGAACCCGGTCTTGACCGGGGCGGCGGCGCCGGCCAGCAGGGCCCGCGCCGGCGGGTCGTCGAGCCCGACCACCGCGACCCGGCCGTCCAGCGCCCGCGCCTTGGCCGCCGCGTAGGCCTCGAAGCTGCCATGCCAGTCCAGATGGTCCTCGGCCACGTTGAGCACGACGCCGGCCTCCGGTCGCAACGACGGTGCCCAGAACAACTGGAAACTGGACACCTCCACCGCGAGCAGGTCTGCGGGCCGGTCCAGCACGTCGAGCACCGGCCGGCCGATGTTGCCGCACAGCACCGACTCGCGGCCGTCGGCGAGCAGCATCGCGTGCAGCATCGAGGTCGTGGTGGTCTTGCCGTTGGTCCCGGTGACCACCAGCCAGCGTCGCGGCCGGCCGTAGTGTCCCGCGGCGTCGAGCCGCCAGGCCAACTCGACGTCACCCCAGACCGGCAGCCCGGCGGCCGCCGCGGCGGCCGGAACCGCCGCGGTGGGCGGAAACCCCGGGCTCGCGATGACCAGGTCGAAGGAGGAGATCGCGGCCACCGCCGCGGCGGGGTCCATGACCTCGGCGGCCCCGGCCAGCGCCGCGCGGGCCGGGGCCTCGTCGTCGGTGACGACCAGGTCGGCACCGTGTCCGGCCAGCGCGGCCACCACCGCGCGGCCGGTGATCCCCGCCCCGGCCACCAGGACCCGGGCGCCGCGGGCCAGCGGCCCCAGCGTGTCGGAGTCGACGGCCGCCACGGTTCAGTCCCCGACCGCGGTCAGCCACTCGCCGTAGAACAGCGAGACGCCCAGCCCGCAGGCGATCGCGGTGAGCAGCCAGAACCGGATGATCACGGTGGTCTCCGCCCAGCCGGCGAGTTCGAAGTGGTGGTGGAACGGGGCCATCCGGAACACCCGGCGCCCGGTGGTCCGGAACGCCAGGATCTGCACCGCCACCGAGGCGACCTCCGCGACGAACAGCGCGCCCAGCACCACCGCGAGCACCTCGGTCCGGCTGGTGATCGACAGACCCGCGATGATGCCGCCCAGCGCCAGCGAACCGGTGTCGCCCATGAAGATCCGCGCCGGGGCGGCGTTCCACCAGAGAAACCCGATGCAGGCCCCCGCGGTGGCGGCGGCGACCAGCGCCAGGTCCAGCGGGTCGCGCACGTTGTAGCAGCCCAGGCCCGGCGCGGTGGCGCAGGCGTTGCGGTACTGCCAGAACGTGATGAGCACGTAGGCCGCGCTGACCATCGCCATGCTGCCGGCGGCCAGCCCGTCGAGTCCGTCGGTGAAGTTCACCGCGTTGCCCCAGGCGTTGATCACGAAGACGACGAACAGCACGAAAAGCAGCGGCGGCAGGGTGACGGTGGCGATCTCACGCACGTAGGACAGCTGCGGGCTGGCCGGTGTCAGGCCGTCGGCGTTGCGGAACTGCAGTGCGAGGACGCCGAAGATCACCGCCGAGCCGATCTGCCCGAGGGTCTTGGCCTTCTTGTTCAGTCCGAGGTTGCGCACCCGGCGGACCTTGATCATGTCGTCGAGCAGGCCGACGCCGCCCAGCGCGGTCGCCAAACCCAGAACCAGCAGGCCCGACGCCGAGGGCCCCGGGCCCCCGGAGGCGACCCCCACCAGGTGAGTGCCCAGGTAACCGGCCCAGATTCCGGCGACGATGGCGACCCCGCCCATCGACGGGGTGCCCCGCTTGGAGTGATGGCTGGGCGGGCCGTCCTCGCGGATCTCCTGTCCCACCCCCTGCCGGGTGAACAGCCGGATCAGCCACGGAGTCAGCAGGATCGACACCGCCAGTGAGATGCCGGCGGCGGCGAGGATCTGTCTCATCGGCTCCCGGTCCCGTCGGCGGACAGCGATTCGGCCAGCGCTCCCAGGCCCGCGGCGTTGGAGGCCTTCACCAGCACCACGTCGCCGGGAGCGAGCTCGTCGCGCAGCAGATCCAGCGCCGCCTGCGCGTCGGGAACCATGGTGGACTCCGATCCCCAGGAGCCCTCCATGACGGCACCGTGATGCATGGCACTCATGGATCTCCCGGTTCCGACGACGACGAGCCGACTGACATCTAAGCGCACCGCCAGCCGGCCGATCCGGTCGTGCTCGGTGATCGACTCCCCGCCGAGCTCGGCCATCTCACCGAGTACCGCCCAGCTGCGCCGCCGGCCGGGCCCGGGCCCCTGACGGGCCATCACCGCCAGGGCCTGCAGTCCGGCCCGAACCGAGTCGGGGTTGGCGTTGTAGGCGTCGTTGATCACGGTCACGCCGTCGGAGCGGGTGTGCACCTCCATCCGGTGCCGGGAGGCCGGCCCGGCACCGGCCAGCGCGCCGGCCACCTGGTCGAGTTCGGCCCCGCACTCCAGCGCCACCGCGGCCGCGCACAGGGCGTTGCCCACCTGGTGTTCGCCGTGCACCGCCAGCCCGACCCCGACCTCGCCCGCGGCGGTGCACAGCGTGAACCGCGGACGGGCCAGCTCGTCGAGGACGACGTTCTCGGCGCGGACCTGCGCCGCCGCCGAACGCCCGACGGTGACCACCCGCGCGGCGGTGCGGGCGGCCATCGCGGCGACCACCGGGTCGTCGGCGTTGAGCACCACCACGCCGGACTCGCCCACCGCCTCGACGAGCTCGCCCTTGGTGAAGGCGATCATCTCGCGGGAACCGAACTCGCCGAGGTGCGCGGTTCCGACGTTGAGCACCACGGCGATCGACGGCGGCGCGATCCGCGCCAGCGCGGCGATGTTGCCGGGATGGCGTGCCGACATCTCCAGCACCAGGAAGTCGGTGCCAGCGTCCGCCCGCAGCACGGTCCAGGGATGCCCGAGCTCGTTGTTGAACGATCCCGGCGGCGCCACCACCGTCCCGAGGGGCCGCAGCACGGCGGCGATGAGATCCTTGGTGGAAGTCTTGCCCGACGAGCCGGTGATGCCGATGATGCGCAGACCTCCGGCGACCAGGCGCTCGGCGACCGCGCCGGCCAGCGTGGCCAGGGCGGCCAGGACCGCCGCACCCGCTCCACCGGCGTCGTGGGCGAGCACCCCGGCCTGCGCGTCGGCGGCCGCGGCGGGCGGGACCACGATCGCGGGCACCCCGACCGGGCGGGCGGCCAGCACCGCCACCGCCCCGGCCCGCACCGCGTCGTGGGCGAAGTCGTGTCCGTCGGCCCGCGCCCCGGGCAATGCGAGGAACAGGCCGCCGGGGCCCACAGCGCGGGAGTCGAACTCCACCGAACCGGTCACCCGGCGGGCCCGCGCCTCCGCGGCGCCGATGTCGGCCAGACGGCCGCCCACGATGGCGGCGATCTCGGCCACGGTCAGGTCGATCACCGGCAGGCTCCGGCGGCACCGAGTGCCAGGGCGAGCTCTTCCCGGTCGTCGAAGGGCAGGGTCACCCCGGCGGCGGTCTGTCCGCGTTCGTGGCCCTTGCCCGCGATCACCACGACGTCGCCGCCGCGCACCCAGCCCACGGCGTGCCCGATTGCCGCCCGGCGGTCGGCGATCTCGACCACCTCGGCGGTGCCGCCGGCCTGCCGTGCACCGGCGACGATGGCCGCCCGGATGGCCGCCGGGTCCTCGTCGCGCGGGTTGTCGTCGGTGACCACCACCAGGTCGGCCAGCTGCGCGGCGACCTCGCCCATCGGTCCGCGTTTGCCGGGGTCCCGGTTGCCGCCGGTTCCGACCACCACCGCCAGCCGGCCCTGCGGGCGGCGCAGGGTCCGCAGGACGGCGGCCAGGGCGCCGGGCTTGTGCGCGTAGTCGACGACGGCCAGGAAGTCCTGGCCGCAGTCGACCATCTCCAGCCGGCCCGGGACCGCCGCGGTGGCCAGACCGGGAGCAACCTGCTCGACCGGGGCGCCGGCCGCGTCCATCATCGCCACCGCCAGCAGGGCGTTGGCCACGTTGTAACGGCCCGGCAGCCGGATGCGCAGCCGGTGCCGGACCCCGCCCGGGCCGACCGCGGTGAACTCCTGCCCGGCGCCGCCGTCCGTGGCCGTCACCGCCACCACATCCTCGGCCCGCCAGTCCGCATCGGCCCCCTCCGCGCTGACGGTCACCGCGCCGGCGGAACGGCGGGCCATCGCGCGGCCGGCGTCGTCGTCGACACTGACCACGCAGGTCTGCGCGTGCAGCGGTGAGGCGGGGTCGAAGAGCCGGGCCTTGGCCTCGAAGTAGGCCGCCATGCTCGGGTGGAAGTCGAGATGGTCGCGCGAGAGGTTGGTGAAACCTGCTACCCGGAAACGGATTCCGTCGACGCGGCCCAGTTCCAGGGCGTGACTGGAGACCTCCATGACCGCGACGTCCACCCCCCGCTCGGCCATGGCCGCCAGCAGTGCCTGCAATGCCGGCGCCTCCGGAGTGGTCAGCGCGCTGGGCACGTCGACCCCCCCGATGCGCACCCCGACCGTTCCGATCAGGCCGGGGGTCCGCCCGGCCGCCCGCAGTCCCGCCTCCAGCAGGTGCACGGTGGTCGTCTTCCCCGACGTGCCGGTGACCCCGAGGACCGGGACCCGGTCGGCCGGCCGGCCGAACACCTCGGCGGCGATCGCACCGAGCACCGCCCGCGGTGCCGGATGGGTCAGCACCGGGACCGGCGGGTCGTCACCGAGTAGGCCGCGGATGCGGTCGGCGCCCTCGTCGTCGGTCAGCACCGCCGCCGCGCCACCGGCCAGCGCCGCCGGAACGAACTGCGCGCCGTGCGCCGCCGCCCCCGGCAGTGCGGCGAACAGGTCCCCGGGCACGGCATCCTGGGCCCGCAGGGTCACCCCGGTGATCGCGACGGCGGGAACGGTGCCGCCGCCGGCCGCCGTCGCACCCGCCCCGGCCGCCAGATCACCCAGAGACCGCCCCGGTGTCACGCGGGGTCGCAGGGGGCTGCTCGCCACCGGTCACCTCCGTCCGTCCCGGTCGGCTTGACACCCTACCGAGAAACGGGCCCATCGCCGGGTCAGGCCGCCTGCAGGGTCAGCGGCGGGCCCGGATCCGGTGAGAGCGGCACGTTCTCACGCTGAAGCAGCCACCCGGCGATGTTGTGGAAAAGCGGGGCGCCGGAGTGCCCGGGCGAGCCGTCGGCGCTGCGGGCCGGAGCGTCGAGCATGATCCCGATGACGTAGCGCGGGTCGTCGGCCGGAGCGACGCCGGCGAAGGTGATCCAGTAGACGTCGTCGTAATAGCAACCGCACGCCGGGTTGATCTTCTGGGCGGTCCCGGTCTTGCCGGCGATCTGGTAGCCGTCCACGCCGGCGGCCGGTCCGGTGCCCTGCTGGGCGCCGGTCGGGTCGCGCTGCACGACCGCGCGGAGCATGTTGCGCACGGTGCGGGCGGTCTCCGGGGACACCACCCGGATGCCCTCGGGGGCCGCCTCCTCGGTCCGCTCGCCGTCCGGCCCGATCACCGACTTGACGATCCGGGGCGGTGAGCGCACCCCGTCGTTGGCGATAGCCTGGAACATCCCGGCCATCTGCAGCAGGGTCATCGAAAGCCCCTGGCCGATGGGCAGGTTGGAGAAGGTGCTGCCCGACCACTGGTCGATGGGCGGGACGATGCCCGCGCTCTCCCCTGGCAGGCCGACGCCGGTGCGCTGCCCGAGCCCGAACTTGCCCAGCATGTCGTAGAACCGCTCCGGCCCGATCCGCTGCGCCAGCATCAGGGTTCCGACGTTGGAGGATTTCCCGAAGACGCCGGTGGTGGTCAGCGGCAGCACGCCGTGGCTCCAGGCGTCCTTGACGGTGACGCCGCCCATGCCGATCGCTCCCGGCACCGACAGCACCTCGTCAGGGTTGGTCAGGCCCAGCTCGATCGCCGCGGCCGCGGTGACGATCTTGGTGACTGAGCCGGGCTCGAAGGGCGAGGAAACCGGAAGATTGCCGATCTGCCGGTCGCCCTGGCGGCCGATGTCCTGAGACGGGTCGAAGGTGTTGTCGTTGGAGATCGCCAGCACCTCGCCGGTCCTGGCGTCGAGCACCACCGCCGAGGCGTTGCGGGCCCCGGAGACGTTCTTGGCCAGTTGGACCTGTTGCTGGACGTAGAACTGGATGTCGTTGTCGAGAGTGAGTTGCACCGTCGAGCCGTCGACCGCCAGGTGACGGTTGCGGTAGCTGCCCGGGATCACCACACCGTCCGAGCCGCGGTCGTAGGTGACCGAGCCGTCGGTGCCGGCCAGCACCGAGTCCAGCGAGTCCTCCAAGCCGAGCAGTCCGTGACCGTCCCAGTCGATACCGCCCACCACGTTGGCGCCCAGGGATCCGCCGGGGTACTGCCGGATGTCCTGGCGTTCGGTTCCCACCTCGGGGTACTCCCGGGAGATCTCGCCGGCGACCACGGGGTCGACCGCGCGCGCCAGGTAGACGAAGGTCTCATTGCTCCGCAACTTGCCGAGCACGGTCACGAAGTCGGGGCGGTTGTCGAGCTTGGCCGAGACGTCCTTGGCGATGTCGACCAGCCGCGAATCGGGATCGGGGGCCGACGCGGACCTCTGCTTGGCCTCGGCGAGCTGCTTGCGCACTCTGACCGGCTGGAAGGTCAGCGCGCGCGCCTCGGTGGTGAACGCCAACTTGTCGAAGTCGCGGTCGACGATGCTGCCGCGGACCGCCTGCTCGACGTCGGTGACCTTGAGCTGCCCGGCGGCCTGGGCCCGCAGCGCGCCGGCCTGGGGCACCTGCAGGTTGAACAACTGCGCCGCCGCCACGACGAGCGCGACCAGGATGACGATGTTGCCGACCCGGTAGCGGTAGCCGAACGACGAGGTGTTGCGGGGGATTCGCGTCATGGCGCGGTCCCGGCGGTCCGTGGCCACGCGGCCCGGCCCGGCCGCGACCGCATCGGCGCGACCTCCGCGCGCGGGGCTTCCCAGCGGGGACTTCGCCGCGCGCCGGGGACCGCGGCTCACGGCGCCGTTCCCGGGGCGGGCGCGACGATCTCCGGCCCGGGCTGGGCGACCGGAACCGGAACCGGTACCGGTGGCGGGAACTGTGCCGGCGGCAGGCGTACCGGCACCTCCGCGCCGGCAGC
>CAYXOM010000208.1:0-2051 GCA_964466565.1 uncultured Mycobacterium sp. | reverse complement strand
CGCCTTCACCCGACGGCCCGTTCGGCGCCCTCCCAGAACTGCGCGCGCACCGCCTTCTTGTCCGGCTTGCCCAGCGCGGTCACCGGCACCGAGTCCGTCAGCACCACCCGCTTGGGCGTGTGCACCGGGCCCTTGCGGTCCTTGACCGCGGCCTGGATCTCGGCGGTGACCGCCGCCACAGCCTCTTCGTCGCGGGGATGCTCGGGGCGCAGCACGATCACCGCGGTCACCGCTTCGCCCCACTTCTCGTCGGGTGTGCCGATCACGCACACCTGCGCGACGGCGGGGTGCTCGGCGACGACGTCCTCGACCTCGCGCGGGAACACGTTGAACCCTCCGGTGACGATCATGTCCTTGACGCGGTCGACGATGTACCAGAAACCGTCCTCGTCCTCGCGCGCCATGTCCCCGGTGCGCAGCCAGCCGTCGCGGAACGTCGCGGCGGTCTCCTCGGGCAGATTCCAGTAGCCGCCGGCGAGCAGCGGCCCGGACACGCAGATCTCCCCGACTTCCCCTGGGGCAACGGCATTCCCGTCGGGATCGAGCAGCGCCGTCCGGGCGAAGAGGGTGGGCCGTCCGCACGAGGTCAGCCGCTTGGCGTCGTGGTCGGCCTTGGCCAGGTAGGTGATGGCCATCGGGGCCTCGGACTGGCCGTAGTACTGGGCGAAGATCGGACCGAAACGCTCGATCGCCTCCGCCAGCCGCACCGGGTTCATCGCCGAGGCGCCGTAGTACACCGTCTCCAGCGACGACAGGTCGCGGGTGCGCGAGTCCGGATGGTCCATCAGCGCGTAGATCATCGACGGCACCAGCATGGTGGCGGTGATCCGCCGCTCCTCGATGGTCGCAAGCACCTCGGCCGGGTCGAAGCGGGGCAGCACGATCATCTCGCCGCCCTTGACGATCGTCGGGGTGAAGAACGCCGCCCCCGCATGCGAGAGCGGGGTGCACATCAGGAACCGCGGGTTCTCCGGCCACTCCCACTCGGCGAGCTGGATGGTGGTCATCGCGGTGATGTTCCCGACGGTGCCGATCACGCCCTTGGGCCGGCCGGTGGTGCCGCCGGTGTAGGTCAGCCCGCCGATGTGGTCCGGCGGCAGGTCGGCCACCTGCAGCGGCGCGGGCGGATGCTGGGCTGCCTCGGCGATCAGGTCGACGCCCACCGCGGCGAGTTCCTCGGGCACCGGCCCCAGCGTGAGCACCTGCCGCAGCGCCGGGACCCGGTCGAGCAGGCCCAGGGCCCGCTCGACGAACATCGGGTTGGGGTCGATGACCAGCGCCGTCGCGCCGGCGTCGGCCAGCACGTAGGCGTGGTCGTCCAGTGAGCCCAGCGGGTGCAGCGCCGTGCGCCGGTACCCCCGGGTCTGCCCCGCCCCGATGATCATCAGCACCTCGGGCCGGTTCAGCGAGAGCAGTCCGACGGTGGCCCCGGTGCCGGCTCCCAGCGCCTCGAAGGCCGCGACGTACTGGCTGATCCGCGCCGCCAGTTCGCCTCCGGTCAGGGTGGTCTCGCCGAGGAACAGCACCGGGCGGTCGCGGTGGCGGCGCAGCGCGCCGGCGGTCAGATGGCCCGAATGCAGGGGGTGGCGCAGCAGGTCGGAGGTCATGGGACCCAAGACTAGAACCTGTTCCAGACCCACGTCAGCGGGACCGCCGCCGGCGCTCTCGGCGACCGGGCCGGGATGAGGCGGATGTGCCTGCTCGGCGTCTACGGGTCGGTCCCCTTCGGGCTGCTTGGTGCGGCCGCGCTCGTCCTGCTGCGCCCAAAGCCCGATACCGGGCCCCGCTGACGTGGCACCCTGTTCCCCATGGCAGCCGGATCACCCCCCGAGGCACGATTCCTCGACGACCGCCTGAGTTACTGGGCGCAGCACAACCCCGACGGCGAGGCGATCACCTACCTGGGCCGCACGTTCACCTGGGCGCAGTTCGACGACCGGGTGCGCCGCCTGGCCGGGGCGCTGTCGCAGCGCGGCATCGGCCGCGGGGACGTGGTGGCGTTCCTGGACAAGAACCACCCGGCGTGCGTGGAGACCACCATGGCCGCCGCC
>CAYXOM010000207.1:0-2772 GCA_964466565.1 uncultured Mycobacterium sp. | reverse complement strand
CCCCCGCCTCCCCGGCGGCGGGGCTCCCCCCCCCGCGGCGGATCACCGCGGGGCCCAACGGCACCACGACGACGCTCCACGCGACCAACCCGGGCCAGTTGAAACCAAGGCCCACTCCGGCCGTCGTCCGCAGTTTCTGACGGTGCGCCGCCGCCGCGGCCACCCCCGCGATCAGCCCCGCCAGCGGGGTGAGCCAGATCCCGGTCAACAGCAGCGCGATCGCGGTCAGGCCGAGGGCGGCCAGCGCCGCCGCGGCGCTCAGCGCGGGCCCGGCGGCTGTGCCGAACCTCGACAGCGCGGCCGCGACGCGCCGGCGGACCGCGGAACTGCCCACCGCAAGCAGGACGAGACCCCCCAACAGCCCGCTGACGACCTGTTCGGTGACGCCGACGCTCGGGGTGCTCCGGAACCAGCCGCTTCGCTGCTCGGCCCCACTGAGGGCACCGAGGTCGAAGATCGAGACCGGGCCGTGCCGGTAGATCTCCGAGACGCCCGGAACCCGGTCGAACTTGGTGAGCTGAGCCTCGGTGAGCTGCTGGCCGGTGCCGGTCTCGCCCCGGATGAAGTAGGCGCCGAACGGCGGCTTCTGGTCGGCCAGGCGCCGGTCGACGTAGAGGTAGCGGATTCGCAGAGCCGCAGCGGTCTCGGTCTGGGCCTCGCCCCAGGTCATTGCCACGTACAGGCTGGCGACATCAGCTCCGCCGGGGCCGCGCATCACCGGCCAGACGCGCGCCCGCGAGGCCAGCAGCACCGAGCTGACGCGGTCGGCGGCGATCCGGCTGCCGTCCGGAAGGTGCTGGTCTACCCATTCGACGGCCGCCAGGGTCTCGGAGTCCATCGAGCGGCTGTCCGCAGCCGGCATGTAGGGACCAGGTAACCGGGCCCAGTTAGCGCCGCTGCCCAGGACATATCCGCCGAGAAACACCCCTGCCGCGAGCAGCACGGCAAGCGCCCGGCCGGCCGGGGCGATCCGCGACCGCGGTCGCCGGGGCGCTGTGCCCGGCGGCTCGGGCCACCAGTGCGCCACCGCGTACCCGGCGACCAGGAGGCTGATCGGGAGGAACAGGAAACTGCTCCCCCGGTCGAACAGCTCGCCGCCCTTGGGCAGCACCCGGGCGGCGAGCAACGCCGGGGTCGCCGCGGCGAGCACGACGACCAGCAGATGCGGGCCCCGGCGCGGTCGCGACCCGGGCTGACCGGGCCGCCAGTGGTGCTCCCCCCGGGCCCAGCGGCGCACGGTCAGAACCGTGACGAGCAGGACAACCCCGGCCAGCGCCGCCGCGAAGTAGACCAGCAGGCCGCGATCCAGTGCCGAGGACGCGGCCCCGGCCGAGTCGCTGAACACCCGACGGCGGGCGCCGCTGGCGAACTGCGCCCGCAGGTCGTCGAAGATCGGCCCGAGGTAATCCTCGAGTGTGGCCCGCTGCAGCAGCGCCCACGCCAGCGTCGTGGCGACGGCCGCCAGCGCCCCGTACGCCACCGGCGATCTGGTCGACCTGCCCTCCACGAGCGCCCAGGCCAGCAGGAAAGACGTGGTCGCGAAACCGGTGAGGTGGTGTGTCATCACCACCCCGGCCAGGCAGATCGTCGCTCCCGCCAGTAACGGTAGGGGGTCGGCAGCCCGGCGGGAACGTGCGATCAGGCCGACCGCGCCGAGGGCGAGCGGGAGCGCCAGGGTCTGGTAGGAGTACTGGGAGTTGAAGAACACGAACTGCGGCGAGGTCGCGTAGACGGCAACCGCCAGCCCACCCGCCCGGGCGCTGCCCGTCAGCTGCTCGACGGCGTCGCACAGGACCGTGACCAACACCAGACGCGCCGCGAGGATGACCGTGTAACCGGCCACCATGGCCGGCAAGCCCAGCTGGCACAGCAGCGCGGTGGTGGCTTCCAATCCGGGGTACAGCGGGCTGATCCCCAACAGCGGGTTCGCCTCGAAGAGACGCTGGGACGACAGGATGTCACTGAGGGTGCGCATATGCAGCTGTTCATCGAAACCGGTGAAGAGCAGCGGATTGGTGGAGCGCCACATCAGAGTCGGAGTGATCCCCAGGCAGACCACGGCGGTGTTGCGGGCGGCGCGACTCAACCGGCCCGCGGTCAGTACCCACAGGGCGCTCCCGAACGCCGCGGCCAGCGCGGGGTACACCAGCAACTCCGCGACGGCGCGCTCGCCGGAACGCGCCAGGACCACGGAGGTCACTTTCAGGGCGACCGCACCGGCCTGCCACATCAGCAGAGTGCGAACGGCGTTGCCGCCGCGGCCGTCCGCCGCGGCCGGCGGGGCGGGCCGGGGCCGCCAACGCGCCGAGCTAACGGCTGTCGTCATCACCGGCCTCGCATCGGTCGGGGCCGGCGCGGGTCGACACAGCCCGCGCAGCGGCCACCGCGTAGCCGAGTGCGGTGGCGGCCAGCCCGAGCATCATCGCCGCGGCCCGGGCGAGGCTGTCGCGCCGTTCCGGGCCGCGCAGCGCACCGCGCACCTCGCGCCGCATCGCGGCGGGCAGCACCCTGGCGACGTAGTCGCGCTCGCTGCTCAGCGCGGGTCCGGTGCCGACCATCGCGCCGACCATGTGTTTGGAGAGGCCCTCGGCGAAACAGCGCCGGACGAAGTACCCGAGCCGGACCCGTTCGGGGGACACCGTGTGGTGGACCCGGATGCCCGGATCGAGCAGTATCCGGGCATCCGGACACGACTGGCCCAGCCGGATGCACAGTTCGGTCTCCTCGCACCCCAGCGGCGTGGCGCCGACCCGGCCCACGCGCGAGCTGAAG
>CAYXOM010000206.1:0-2761 GCA_964466565.1 uncultured Mycobacterium sp. | reverse complement strand
GGAACGCTCGCTGGACCGCCTCGCCGGCTCGGTCTGCACCGACGATCCGCGCACCCGGAGGCAGCGCCGGGCCGACGCGCTGGGCGCTCTGGCGGCGGCTCCGCAGGGCGGCCTGAGCTGCGAGTGCGCCGCGCCGCAGTGCCCGGCCGAGCCGGGCGCGCCGGCCACTCCGGTGGTCGTCCACGTCCTCGCGGAGGCCGGCGCCCTCTCCGGTGGGGGCGGTGGCGGGTACCTGCCCGGTTACGGCCCCGTTCCGCCGGCGATGCTGCACGATCTGGCGTCCCGGGCCCGGTTGCGGCCGCTGCCGACGCCGGAACAGTTGCGTGCCGAGCCGCGCTACCGGCCCTCGGCCGCGCTGGCCGATTTCATCCGTTGCCGGGATCTGCACTGCCGCTTTCCCGGATGCGACAAGCCGGCGGAGTACTGCGACATCGACCACACCGTGCCCTGGCACCGGGGCGGCCCGGGGGGCTGGGCGGAGCGGCAGTTCCGCGACGGCACCATCGAATTCAGCTCCCCGTCCGGCCGCACCGACACCACCCGACCAAGTGGGGCGCTGTTGTTCCCCGGGCTCGCCGAGCCCACGGAGAAGGCCGTGCGGGAGGCGCGGTCGGCGTCGGCCGGCACGGGCCGCACCCTGATGATGCCCACCCGCAGGCGTACTCGCGCCGCCGAACGTGCCGCGCGAATCCGGTGGGAACGCGGGCTCAATGAAGCGCGCTGGGCCGCCGACCCGCCGCCGTATTAGGCATCGGGCGTCAGGTGCGCAGACGCCGCTTGATCCGCGTCAGCATGGCCGACATCCCGCGCAGTCGCAGCGGGCTGATGAGTTTGGCCAGGCCCAGTTCGGCATAGAAGTCGTCGGGCACGGCAAGGATCGCCTCGGCCGACTGGCCGTCCAGTCCGGTGGCCAGGATCGAGGCGAAGCCGCGGGTGGTGGGGGCCTCGGCGGGTGCGCTGAAGAACAGCCGCACCCGGCCGCGGTCCCCGGCGTCGACGTGGAGGAACAGCGGGGACTGGCACTCGGGCACCGGCTCCATGGCCGCTTCCTCGAGGTCGGCGGGCAGGGCGGGCAGTTCGTCGGCGAACTCCAGCAGCAGCGCGAGCTTGTCCTGGCCGCTCACCTCGGCGAACTCCGAGACCACCTCGGCGAGCGCCGGCGGCATGCTCATGCGCGGCTCGGCGCGGCGCCCGGTTCGTCGCCGTCGACGATGGGCGCCCGCACGGTGTTGCCCCACTCGGTCCAGGAACCGTCGTAGTTGCGCACGCCCTCGATTCCGAGCAGGTGGGTCAGCACGAACCAGGTGTGGCTGGACCGCTCCCCGATCCGGCAGTAGGCGACCGTGTCCCGCGCGGGGTCGACGAAGGAGTAGATCTCCTCGAGTTCGGCCCGGCCGCGGAACCGGCCCTGCTCGTCGGCGGCCTTGGCCCACGGCACCGACACCGCGGTCGGGATGTGCCCGCCGCGCAGCGCCCCCTCCTCCGGGTAGTCGGGCATGTGGGTGCGCTCGCCGGTGTACTCCTGCGGGGAGCGCACGTCGATCAGGGTGGCGTCGCCCAGGGCGGCCAGCACGTCGTCCTGGAAGGCGCGGATCGGGGCGTCGTCGCGGTCCACCACCGGATAGCCGGTGGAGGTCTTCTCGGGCACGTCCAGACTGGTCTCGCGGCCCTCGGCCAGCCACAGTTCGCGGCCGCCGTTGAGCAGGCGCACGTCGGGGTGGCCGAACAGGGTGAACACCCACAGCGCGTAGGCGGCCCACCAGTTGCTCTTGTCGCCGTAGATGACCACGGTGTCCTCGCGGGAAATGCCCTTGCGGTTCATCAGGTCGGCGAACTGCTCGCCGGTGATGTAATCGCGCATCAGTGCGTCGTTGAGGTCGGTGTGCCAGTCGATCTTGATCGCACCCGGGATGTGCCCGACGTCGTAGAGCAGCACGTCCTCGTCGGACTCCACCACGACCAGTCCGGCACTGCCCAGGTGGGCGGAGAGCCAGTCGCCGGTGACCAGGCGTTCGGGGTGGGCGTAGTCCTGCAGGGCCGGGCTGGGATCGGGGGGTAGCGGCACGCCGCCAAGCCTAGTTCAGGTCCGCGGATTGCCGGCCCAGAGATCGGCGACGCCGACGCCCACGGAGTCCAGCAGCCGGCGGGTGACCGACAGGCCCAGGCCGACCACGTTGGAGGCGTCGCCGTCCACGCCGTCGAGGAACCAGCCGCCGAGACCGTCGATGGTGAAGCCGCCCGCCACCTCCAGGGGCTCGCCGCTGGCCAGGTAGGCGTCCAGCTCGGCCGGGCCGGGGGTGGCGAAGCGCACGATGGTCACCGCCGCGTCAGTCGCGGCGTGGCGTGTCTCGCCGCCGAGCATCCGCAGGACGCAGTGCCCGGTGAAGAGCCGGCCCTCGGTTCCGGCCATCGACTCCCACTGCGCGCGGGCCCGCTGGGTGGTGCCGGGCTTGCCGCACAACCGCTCCCCGGTGAGCAGCATCGAGTCGCAGCCGATGACCACGCAGTCCGCGGCCACCGCGTCGGCGAGGTCCGCGGCGACCGCGCGGGCCTTCGCCTCGGCTAGGGCGTTGACCACCTCGGCCGGCCCGGCGTGCTCGCCGAGCCGGGCGATCACCGCGTCCTCGTCCACCCCGGAGACCACCACCAGCGGGTCGACCCCGGCGTCGCGCAGCACCCGCCGGCGGCCGGCCGAGGCCGAGGCCAGGACGAGACGGGTCATCGTCTGCCCCGGGCGGATGGCCCGGTCATCGTCTGCCCC
>CAYXOM010000205.1:0-11443 GCA_964466565.1 uncultured Mycobacterium sp. | reverse complement strand
TGCCGTCGCCCTGGTGCTCGGCGACGTCCACCACAACCGGCTCGTCTGTTCTCCATGTGCTGATGTGGTTGCCGAGCGTCCGGTAACGCTCGATGAATGTGCCAACTACCGGATAGCGATCGGTGTCCTTCGGCGGGACGCTAGACGCGGCGAACGACAGCGCGGCGAGTAGTCCATCGCACGCCTTACCCCATGCCGATAGTTCGACGGCGCGAGCGGCTATCCGCATTGCTTCTTCCTCGCGCGAGGCGGCAATGGCGTCCGCGTCTCGATCCACGATCGGTTTCGGCTTTGGCTTGGAGTACGTCTTGCCGTCAATGCCGGTGACAGTCGCCGGAGCCGCACCCTGCCGCGCACGCTCAAGTGCCGCTTCTACCCGATCCGTTTGGCCGGGAGTCTTATCGGTGACACCACCGGGTGCGACATCTTGTCGCAGCGACTGCATATCGCGCCGGACGCTGATCTCGTTAACTCCCACCGCTGCGGCAATCGCCCGGTTGGACATCCCCTCGTCTGCGAGCAGCGCCACCAACGGCCGACGCTGATCCACTACCCGCGCGACGTTCGGCATCTCCGTTTGGCAGACATCGGCGATGTACTGCGGCCACGACGTGAAGCCGAGCTCGCCATAGATGCGGCGATCACGTGCTTCGACGATCAACGGCTCTAGGCGATCCCACGCGGTATCAAAGTCACGAGCACGGCTGCGGAGATTCTGATCGAGCTCCCGAGCGCCGATCTCGTGATTGGCGATATTGGCGCTCACTGTCCGGCACCGTTCGTACGGCAGCGCGGCCCGAGCCGATCACGCTTGTTATAACCGGATGCCGACCAGCGACGGACGATCGTCTCGGCCACGGCGCGATCGGAGCCGCCGCGCCGCGACAGCTCGCGGATCTCCGGCGTGAAAGCGGCTGCGAGTAGTCCGTGCCGCTCCAAGTGCTCCACGGCGGCGCGGTAGGAGTCAACACGGTTTGCAGTCGGGTTCTCGCGGAAGCCGCAGCGGCAAGAGTCCCAGCAGCCGCAAGCGAGCTTGCGCCGGCATCGCCACAACTCGCGCGATGCAGCATGACGGCCGCGAGTCATCAGCTT
Organism: uncultured Mycobacterium sp.; assembly: GCA_964466565.1. GTDB lineage: Bacteria > Actinomycetota > Actinomycetes > Mycobacteriales > Mycobacteriaceae > Mycobacterium. The sequence continues at coordinate 10,351 of CAYXOM010000205.1, read as the reverse complement.
GTCGGCCTGGTGAGTGTCGGAGCCGTCCGGCAGACTAGCTTCTACGAGTCGTGTCGTGGAGAGTGCCGGGTCAGCGTCAGCGGCCCGGTGCTTTTCTTTCATCTCTCCACCACTCCCGGCAGCGAGAAGATCCGAGCGATCGCGTCCCGCTGCTCGGGCGACAGCGGCGGCCACGCGTCCACTGCTTTGCGGATCTCTGCGCGGAGCTCCGGCGTGAGCCGTCCGGACGGCTGATCGAGATCCTGCCGGAGTGCGTCGAGATCAGCGCGGCGAATCCGGATCAGACGAGATCCGGCGATGCGGTGAGCTTTCAGGGTGCCGTCGGCGATCCGGCGTCGAATGAATCGCTCTGACGTGTTGATTGCTTTGGCTGCGGTGGCTATGTCGAGATCGCCGTCGAGTACGGCTCCATCGCTTCTAGGGTGGCTTGCGGCCATGCCCTCTGTCCCCTCTCAGGACACTTAGGGGACGGCCTGAACGGGTGGGTGATTCAGTTATCGCGGTGCTCGTTACGAGCGCACAGCAGAAAGCTTTACACGCGCGTATGACAGATCGTGACGACTAGGGACGGCGTGTCGCTGCGGTGGACTACGGTGCTGCGAGCTTCGGTATCACCGGCACCAGATCGGTGCGGAACGCTTGCCGGGATCCCTGTCCCGGCAGGATCGTCACGGTGACGAGCTTGTCGATCACCGCGCGCTTGCGGTCATCGGAGAGCTTGTCGAACCGCCGTTGGGCGAGCTCGATCCGCTCGTCGTGGGGGAGCGCGTAGTACCGATCCCGATCGTCCTCGTCGGGCAGCACATCGGCGAGCACCCGGTCATTGTTCGCGCTGTCGAGCCGCGCGTTGATCTCGGCGATCTTCTCGCGGATCACCGCTGCTGCCGCTTTCACTTCGGCGATCGGCATCTCCGGATCGGTGAGCGCCGCCGTCAACTCCGCTTGACGGCCCACGAGAGCTTTCTTCGTCAGCCGCAGCTCGGAGATCTCCGGCGAGTCCGGCGCGGCGGTGAGCGCGATCGTCTCCGGCCGCGACAGATAGTCCACGACGTGACCGATCACCCACGCGTCCACGTGCGCGACTTGGCGGCTCACACCCTGACACTTGCGGCACCCGTAGATCGGCCGAGAGCCGTGCGTCGAGCGCGTGACGTGGATTCGGTGACCGCACTTTCCGCAGACGCCTATTCCGGTGAGCAGATAGCGGCGTCCGTACCCGTTCACCGGCCGGATTACCCGCGCCGGATCTTTCAGGATCGCCACCACGCCGCGATAGACGTCTTCATCCACGATCGCAGGCCAACTGCCCTTGCCGACTTCTTCGCCGTTGTAGACGCGGATCCCGGCATTACGCGCGTTGAGCAGCAGATCGCGCAGCACTGTAGCCACCCAACGGTTTCCCTTCACCGTCTGTACGCCGAGCTTGTTCCACTCCTTGGCGATCCCGAGCAGACTCCGGCCGGCCAGCACTCCGGTGTACGCGTCACGCAGGAGCGCGGCTTCGGACTCCACGATCTTGATACCGGTGCCTTTGCTCCGCTTGCCGAATCCGTCCGGCAGCGTGTAGCCGAACCACCGCACCGGAGTCCATGCCGCACCTGATTCGGCACGCTGACGAGCGGAACGTTTCTGACGCTCACCCTTGAGCTCGATCTCCATCTGCGCGACTTCGCCCAGGACTCCGATCACCATCCGGCCGGACGCGGTTGTCGGGTTCATATCCGATCCCTGCACCAACGCGATGATCGCCTTGCTCTGTTGGCACGCTTCGATCAGCGCCAGCCGATCCCGCGCATTACGGGTAAGCCGATCCAAGCTCCACGCCACCACCGCGTTGATCTCACGGGAGCGCAGATCATCGAGCATCTTCTTGAACGCCGGCCGGGTGTTCGCAGTCTTCGCTGACAGATCGTTGTCGGTGTACCGGATCGGTAGCCACCCGCGATCCGCGCACAACTTCTCGCAGTCCTCACCCTGCCGGGTGACGCCACGCTCGTCGCCGTCCTTGTCATCGGATATGCGCAGGTAAACGCCTGCTTTGATCCCTGTCCCACGCTTGCTCATGTTGGATAGCTTAACTGAATCAGCAGTGCCCGCTCGGTGTGCCGGTCGAACACGGCTAGGTAGTGCCAGGCATGGGTGGCCATCCGGATCACGTCGCGCATGGGGAGCAGGGTCCCGCTGCCGGTGACCGCCACCCCGGCGCCGGACTGCAGTTGATCGAGCGTGGTCGACACGATCACGGCGACCGGCAGTCCCCGGTGCCGGCCGAGTCGCGGGTCACCCAGTTGACCGCGCACCAGGGCGGCGAGCGCGTCGTGCTGGCGCTGGGCCTGACTGCGGGCGTCGCGGTCCACGGTCTCGGCGGCGGGTTCGCCGGTGACCGTCGGCGTCTGGTCGTCGGGGTTGCACATCCCGGGCGCGGCGAACGCGGCCGCCCAGGCTTCCAGCATCGCCCGCAATTCCGGCGTGGCGACCAGCCGGGCGACGCTCATCCCGTCCGGACCCTGACCGCCGCACCAGGTGAACCCGCGCTTGCGCGCCCGGTCGCCGTCGGAGAAGCTTCCGTCCGGGTTGAGCACCAGCGCCAACTGCCCGGCCAGTTTGTCCAGCTGGTCCGGCCGCAGCAGGACCGCTTTCTCGGCCAGGAAGGCCTCGGCCTGCTCGACCTCCGCCGGGGCGACGTGGCCGGGTAGGTCGCGGAAGAACCGCTGGATGGTCTTCAGGTGCTCGCCGGAGAGTTCGCCGCGGTGCCAGGCCGTCGCGGTCGCCGGAAGCTCCGGCGGCACCCGCTGACCGGTCAGGGTGGTGCGCGGGCTCACCTGCGCCCCGGACCGGATCCGCCGGCGGGCCTCGCCGGGGCTGATGCGCAGGGCGTCGGCGACGATCCGGTGGCTCCGGCCGCCCAGATCCCGCTCGTCGCGCCGGTCCACCGCCACCGCGCCGGCGTAAGCGCAGGCGGCCGCCCGCCGGCGCGCGGTCTCCAGCCGGCCCAGGGCCTCCAGGAGATCGGCGACCGGCAGCGCGTCCCAGTCCAGGTCCGCGACCGCCGACACGGCGGCGTCCAGCCCGGCGAACACCGCGGTGATCGAACTCATGTTCGGCAAACTACCCCGGTCTCACGACACCTCCCCGGGTGGAGGACGCGCCTTGTGGATCACTCCGGGGCTGTGGACAACTCAACGGGCGGGTCCGGTCACCTCACGCCTTGATCCGGATCTGACCCGGTGACCACAGCCCGCTGCGGGTGGCGGTGCCCAGTTCCAGTTCGGCCGGGGTGGCGTCGGCGATAGTGTCGAACTTGCGCAGCGACCCCCAGTCACGGCCCCAGTCCTCGGTCAGGTAGGTCGCCATCACGTGCGCGCGCAGCAGCAGGTCGCTGATCCCCAGCAGTCCGCCGTTGCGCCCGTCCTGCCAGGTGTCGGTGTCCTGTTTCTTGGCGGTGTAGTCCGGGGTGATCCGGAACCGCGGCACCTCGGTGACCCCGTTGGAGTGCAACATGGGCTGCTGGCACGGGAAGGCCAGTCCGACGGCCCAGTCCATCATCACCGGCTCGCTCGAGCCGACGTATTCCTGCACCGTCCGCAGCTCCGGGACCCGCGGCGGGGTGACGGCGATCCAGTCCCCCAGCGACAGCGAATCATCCTGGGCGACAACGCGGACCGCGGTCGCCTCGGCGGGGATCTGGGAGCGCGGGAACCTCAGATTGCGCCACGACGGTGCGGGTCCGAGGTCATAGGGCGCGACCCGGCCGAGGGCCTCGACGCCGCCCCCGGGGCCGGGCCGGCCGTACTCCAGCTCGACCACCTGGCCCTCGGTGAACCCGTTGAGCACACTGGTGCCGGCGATGGTGCCGGCCGCGGTGACGACCACCAGCGGATGGGCCCCGTCGGCCGGGGGCAGCCGGTACCAGGCCGAGCTCAGCGCGCTCTGGCGCTGCTCGGAGTCGGAGTAGCTGCCGGCCACCGGGACCCGACCGGGGTCGAGCCGGTAGGGCAGCGGGATCACCGAGCCGTTCACGCCCGGGACGTCGAGTTCGAACGGGCCCTGCCAGTCGGCGTCGACCCCCGGCGTCGGGTTGTTGACCCGGATCGCCTCGGCGACGATCTTCTCCGGTACGCCGTCGGGGCTGAAGCCCACCGGGTCGGTGCCGCCCAGGGGGCCCAGCGGCCCATAGCGCCCAGGCAGCGGCGTCAGGAACCCGTCGTTGGGATCCGGTTCGACGAGGACGTCGTCGGCCAGCGCACACCCCCCGGCCAGCGACCGGATGTTCGACCAGGCGTTGGAGTAGGTGGGGTACTGGCGGATCACGCCGGCGGTCATGGAGGCGACGAAGACCACGACCATCAGCCCGGCCGCCACCGGGATCGGCGCGGCGGTCAGTGCGCGGGTGATCCGGCCCTCGCCGCGCTGCGGGGAACTGAAGTGCAGCCAGACGGTATAGGCGGCCGAGACGGCGAACAGCGCCAGGAACATCGCGCTGACGCTGACACCGGCGACCTCGGGCAGGTCGTTGTTGAACGGCACCCCGTAACTGGAGACGTACCACCAGCCGTTGGTGGTCGAGAACGTCAGCGCGAGCAGGAACAGCACCGCGGTCACCACAACCATCCGGTTACGCGACCAGCGCAGCACCTCACGTGAGACCAGCACCGTGGCCAGCGCGGCCACCGCCGCGCCCACTGCGGCGAACAGGCCGAAGTGGTGCACCCACTTGGTCGGGGTGAACATCAGCACGAACATCGTCGCGATGATCACCCCCATCAGCCGCCAGGCCGGACCGCGCGCCACCCCGGGAACCCGCTTGCGGCGCAGCATGATGAACATCGAGGCGAACAGCGACAGCAGGGTGATCAGGAAGCCGAAGCGGCGCGACAGCGAGCCGTCCACCGTCGGCAGGATCAGGTAGTAGTAGCGCAGGTTCTCGGTGTACCAGGCCTGACTGGGCCCGATGTCGGTGCGGATCCGAGTGGCTTCCAGCACCGTGGCCAGGGTCTGGTCGGCGAAGACGACGGTCAGGATCACCGTCCCGGCCGCCAGCAGCGGGGCGACCAGGGGCCAGGTGCCCAGCACGGCGCGGCGCCGGACCAGGATCCGCAGAATCGGCCGGCCGCCGGCGATCAGCGCGGCGACCGCGATCAGCCCGGTGGGCTGGATGCCGAGGGTGAAGGCGGCCGTCAGGATCGCGAACGCCGCCGGGGTGAGCCGCCCGGAGACGATCGCGCGCTCGATGAGCACGTAGGTGACCAGCGCGCCGGTGGCGATCTGGCCCTCCGGCCGCAAACCGTTGTTGAACGGCATCCAGGCGGCCAGCAACACCAGGCCCGCCGCCCACAGCGCCGCCCGACTGCCCGACACCGCCGGGCCGAGTCGCGGCAGCACCTCGCGCGACAGCAGCAACCAGCAGATCAGCGCGCAGAGCAGGTCAGGCAGCCGGATCCAGATGCTGGCGTCGCTGACCCGGCTCATCACCGCCAGTACGTTGTAGTACCAGCCGAACGGGTCCTCCGGACTGCCGAACCAGCGGAAGTAGTTGGACATGTAACCGGCCCGGTCGGCCACCCGGGCCATGGCCAGAATGTAGCCGTCGTCGGAGGAGTTGGCTCCCAGCACGTGCCACACCGCGAAGGCCCCGACCACCGTGGCGTCCACGACGGTGACGGTGCGCCACCGCCGCGGGATCAGCCGGCGCATCCGGTGGCCGTCGAGCCGGTCGAGCCGCCACAGTGCCGCCAGCGCCACCGCGGTAGCGGCCATCGCCAGCAGCATCGCGGCCAGCTTCAGCGCCGTCGGCGTGGTGGTGAACCGGGTGTCGATCGTCGCCGAGAGACTCAGCCCGGGCGGCGCGGGCCCGGTCAGGTCGGTGAAGACCCCGACCACACCCGGGCGCAGGTTGGGGTCGGCGAAACCGCCTCGCAGATAGGGAGATCCGTCCTGCGGCGAAAACTCGCCCTCGTCGCGCTCGACGGTGGTGTCCGGGGGCAGGCCGACGAAGGTCGCGAACGTCCCCGCCGCCGACGAGCTGATCTCGATGCGCTCGCACTCCGGGGCCGCCACCTCGCTGCGCGGCACGCTGGCGATCACCACGTTGCGGTCGGTGACGTCGACGCGGTCACGGGAGACGGTGAGGAACATCGAATTCAGCGACGCGTCCTTGCCCTCCTCCGGCGCCAGACCGAGCACCACACCCCCGCGCGCCGGCATGGTGCGGATCACCTGGCAGGGCACCGTCGCGGTCAGCGACACCGGGGTCAGCGAGATCAGCGGCGAGGCGACATTGCCCAGCCGCCCGTCCTGCGGCCAGTTCAGCGTCGCCGTGGTCTGCACCACCGGCAGCAGTGGGGTCAGCACCGACAGCACGAAACCGAGCAGGCCGGCGACGGTCGCGAGCCAGCGGGTGATCGTCACGTCACGCCCGCCGGTCCGGGCGGCGACGCTCAAGGTCTCGGCCCGCATCACGGCAGCGCCCTGATCGGTCCGTTGCGGCTCCAGCCGAACACCCTGCGCATGCCCTCGCCGACGGCGGCGTCGGGCGCCTCCCCGGGCGGCACCACCCGGATGTAGCGCTCGATGGCGCCCCAGTCCCGGTACCAGTCGTCGCGCAGGTAGGTCGGCACCGTGGCGGTGGTCAGCAGCGCCTGGATGAACAGGAACGGGCCGCCGGCCCGCGCGGACTGCCACATGTTCGACGACACCACGGCCTGTTTGAGGCTGGGCTGGATCCGGTACCGCGGCAGTTCGGCGACGCCCAGTCGCTGGGCGGCCGGCCGCTGGCACGGGAAGTTGGCAGCGGTGGCGATGTCCATCAGCACCGGCGTCTCGGTGCCCAGGAACTCGGCGGCGGTCTGCAGCACCGGGACCCGGGGCGGGGTGTAGCCGAACCACTGTTCGACCGACAGGTTGGGGTCGTCGGCGACGATGCGGGCCACGTTGGCCTCCGGCGGCGCCCATTCCAGCGGGAAGCGCAGGTTGCGCCAGGCCAGCACCTCGTCGATGTCGATCGGCTGCACCTTGTCCAGTTCGGTGAAGCCGCCGTCGGGCCGGCGCACGCCCCACTGCAGCTTGAGGGACTGCCCGTAGTGGAACTCGCCCTCGTCGTCGTAGTACCAGATCGCCCCCGCCGCCGCGACGGTCACCAGCGGCCGGTCCGGGCTGCGCGGGGGCAGTGCGTACCACGCCGAGGTCGCCTTGGCCGCCCGGGTGTTCTCGTCGTAGCTGCCCATCACCGGGGTGGTGGCGGGATCGAGGCCGTAGGGGAGGAACACCCGCGAGCCGTTCGCTCCCACCGGGCCGGTGCCGCCGCCGGTGCCGCCGGTGAAACCGATCCCGAAGCTGGGCTTGTTCGGCGAGCCGTCGGAGTTCACCGTGCCGGGATTGGCCACCACCGGCGCCAGCGGTTCGAGGTTCTCGCTGATCCCGTTCGGGGTGAAACCGACCGGATTGAGTCCGCCCAATGGTCCGTAGCGGCCCCACCGCTGCCCGGGTGCGGGCGCCAGCATGCCGGCGTTCGGGTCGGCCTCGACCAGCACGTCGTCGGCCATCGCGCAACTGTCCGGCGAGAGGCCGGAACGCAGTGCGGCGAGGTTGGCCTTGCCTGTCGTGTAGGCCGGATACCGCTGAACCACGCCCTTGAGCATCGAACCCACCGACAGCACCACCATGACCAGGGCGAGCACCAGCAACGGGGTGGAGGCCAGGGCCCGGTTGCGCCGGGTGTCGGCGACCTCGGTGTGCCCGGCGTAGTCCAGCCGGAAGTGCAGCCACCCGGCCAGCAGGCCGGTGAGCACGGCCAGCGCCAGGATCATCGACGTCACCGGCTGGTGCAGCAGCACCGGCTGGCGGTCATACCACGGCACCCCGTAATTGCCGACGCCGAACCAGCCGTTGACCCCGGAGGTCGCCCACGCCAGGACGAACAGCAACGCGGTGACGAACAGCGCGAGGTTGCGGCGGCTGTGCAGGCCGACCCGGGCGAAGGTGAAGGCGGTCAGCGCGCCGAGCCCCGCGGTCAGGGCGGCGAACGCCCCGAACTGAACGGCCCACTTGGTGGGGGTGAAGGTCAGCAGCAGCAGGCCCAGCACCGTGCTGCCGATCAGCCGCCACGCCGGGCCGCGCGCAACACCGGCGACGTGCCCGCGGCGCAGCAGCAGCGCGATCATGCCGAACAGGCACAGCAGCATCACCAGTACGGCGAACCGCCGCGTCAGCGAGGCCTCGACGTTCTCCTCGACGGTGAGGAAGTAGTAGCGCAGAAAATCCTGATACCAGGAGATGGTCGGGCCGACGACGTACTTGATGCGGGCCGACTCGGCCACTGTCGCCAGGGTCTGGTCCCGGAAGACGACCACGAACACCGTCGCCGCACACGCCGCGAGGACGGCCAGCGGGGCCAGCAGGCCGTCAAAGGGGCGGCGCGCCTTGATGATCCGGGCGATCGCCCGCGAACCCACCAGCAGTGGCGCCACCGCCACCAGGCCCTGGGGCGCCAGCGTCACGCTGAACACCGCGACCAGGACCGCCGCGGCGGCCGGTACCAGCCGGCCGGTGGCTATGGTGCGTTCCACCAGCATCCAGCCGGCCAGCACCCCGAAGGCGATGAGCGGTTCGGGACGCAGGCCGTTGTTGAACGGCAGCCACGCGGCCAGGAACACCGCGCCGGCCGTGGCGACCGCGGTCCGGTTGCCGCCCAGCCCGCCGGCCCCCGACCCGAGCCTGGGCAGCACCCGGCGGCTGAGAATCAGCCAGCAGCCGACGGCCGCGGCGAGCGCGGGCAGCCGCATCCACACCCCCGCGGTGCCGACCGACGCCAGCGCGGCCAGGACGGACTGGTACCAGTCGAAGGGTGCCTCGGAGGCGCCGAAGAAGCGGTAGTAGTTGGCGGCGTAGCCCGCCTCCCCGGAGATCCGGGCGATGGTGAGGTTGTAGCCGTCGTCGGACGAGATCGCCCCGACCACGTGCCAGACCAGGAGCACGCCGAGGACCGCGGCGTCGACCGCCGGGTGCCGGGGCCGCCGGGCGGCGGGCAACCGGCGCTCGCAGCACCGCCGGTCCGCCACCCACAGCGCGGCGATCGCGGCCGCCACGCAGAGCACCGCGGCCACCATGACGAGTTGCTTCAGGGCGGTCGGGGAGGTGATGAAACGGGTGTCGACGTCGATGCGGGCCGTCAGACCCGGCACCGGACCCACCGTCAGATCCGTGTAGACCCCGGTGACCTGTGGCTTCTTGTCCGGAGGCAGGGTTCCGGCGGCGCCGGGGATGCCGACGAAGTCCGCGCCCGCCTCCGCCGGGTTCGCCCACAGCCGCAACGCGCTGCACTGCCCGGCCGCCACCTCCGCTCGGGGCGCCACGGCGGCCACGCTGTCGCGGAACGCCACCACGACGGAGTCCTCGGTGGCGCGTACGAACAGCCCGTTGCGGGCGGCGTCGATCCCGTCGGGCGGGTTGGTGGCGAAGACCACCCCACCGGATTCCGGCAGGGAGTCGACCACCGTGCACGGGATCGAGACGTCCAGCGCCTCGGGTGCCCCGGAGACCAGCGCGGCGGTGATGTCGCCGACCGAGCCGTCGGGCGCGGTGCCCTGCGGCCAGGTGATGGTGGCGGTGGTCTGGTTCACCGGCAGCAGCGGAGTCAGGGCGCACAGCAGCACGCCCGCCAGACCGGCGAGGAGCGCGACCAGCCGGACCGTCCGGCCGGTATCCGACGCGCTGGGCACGAGGGACGATGGTAGGCGACCGCCCATCAGGCAGGGCGCAGCGGCGCGGGGCTCCACCAGCCGCTGCGGACGGCGGTGCCGCGCTGCAGTTGCGCGACGACGGCGTCCGGGTCATAGGGAACCAGACGCTGCAGCGAACCCCAGTCCCGCGACCAGTCGTCGCGCAGGTAGCTCGGCACCGTCCCGGCGTCGAACAGCAGCTCGCTGATCCCCAGCGGGCCGCCGCCGAGATGGTCCATCACCGGGGAGTTGGTCTCGGTGTCGGCCCGGCCGGGCAGGATCCGCCAGCGGGGCAGTTCGGTGACACCGGCGGCGTGCCCGAACGGGCGCTGGCACGGGAAGGCCAGGCCGACCATCCAGTCCAGCAGCACGGGATCGGCCGACCCCACCACCTGCTGGAGGGTGTTCAGAACCGGGATGCGCGGCGGGGTCAGCGCGATCCAGCCGCGCGTGCCGGTTCCGGCGACGACCAGCCTGACCCGGCTCGCCTCCGCCGGCAGCGCGGACAGCGGAGCGCGCAGGTTGCGCCACCCCGGCGCCGGGCCGACGTCGGCGGGCTCCAGTACCCCCCTCGCCTCGCCGGAGTCGGCGGCCCACTCCAGCCGCACCGCGCCCGGACCGAACCGGCCGGCCGC
>CAYXOM010000204.1:0-3556 GCA_964466565.1 uncultured Mycobacterium sp. | reverse complement strand
GGCCCCGCCGCGGCGGCCGTACCGGGCAGCGCGGCGCAGGCCAGCGCGCCGCCTGCCAGCGCTGCCGCGATCCTGCCCACGGTTGTCCATCCTAGGGCGGGAAGGCCGGTCCGCTGGCGCGGGGACGGCGGACGCAGGAACCTGTCGCCGTGATCAGCCGGGTCGCGCGGGTGCTGGCCGTCAATACGTGTCCCCACGGATCCGGTGTGCGTCAGCTGATCGGCCTGGGCCCCTTCGGTTTTGCGACGAACTCCTGTTCGGGACGGCCGGTCGTGCCGTAGCGCAGGCCAACCTTGACGTCGTTGCTGGTGGCCAGCGCCGCCAGGTAGCGCTGCGCCGTCGCCCGCGACCCCCCGATCTGCGCGGCCCCCTCGGCCGCCGACATCGGCCCGCCGGCCGCGGAGAGCGCCTGCAGCACCCGGTCCCTGGTGGGCGAGGACGGCGCTGCGGCCGGCTGCTGGGCGGCCGAGCGGGGCCGCAGTGCGTCCAGGGCGGCGTCGATGTCGGCCGGGCCCAGGTTGTTGCCGGACAGGATGCGCCGGTAGCGGGCGTAGCCGGCCAGCCGCGCCGCCAGTTCGGTCGGGCCGAACGGCTTGACCAGATACCCCAGCGCGCCGGCGGCGATCGCGGCCCGGATGGTCTCGGCCTCGGTGGCCGCGCTGAGCATGATCGCATCGCAGCGCAATTCACGGACGAAGTCGATGCCGGAGCCGTCGGGCAGGTAGACGTCGACCAGCGCCAGGTCGAACGGTGCGACCTCCCGGGCCGCCGCCAGGGTATTGACCGTGGCGGCCACCGCGAAGCCGGGCAGCGCCCCGACGATACCGGCGTGCATGTTGGCCACCCGGAAGTCGTCCTCGACCACCAGCACGCCCAGCGCCGGTTCGGCGCGCTCGCTCACCCGGCCCGCTCGGCCATCACGCCGGGCAACCGGGCGATGAACTCCGCACCGCACAGCTCCGCACCGGGATTGGCGGCGCTGGACAACCGGACGTCGCCGTCGAGCGCCCGGGCGATCTGCCGCGAGACCGCAAGGCCGATACCACGGCCGCCGGGCAGGTCGGTCTGCGGTTTGGTGGACACGCCCTCGATGAATACCCGATCGGAGAACTCCGGCGCCACCCCCTCGCCGCTGTCGGCCACCGTGATGAACAGCGTCGCGTTGTCCTGCAGCAACTCGACCTCCACGATCCTGACCGCGCGGTCGTCGACCCGCACGGCGTCGATCGCGTTGTCCAGCAGGTTGCCCAGCACGGTCGTGACGTCGACGGGCAGGGTGACCCAGCCCGGGGCCCAGCTGTTCTCCCCGATCCGCAGGGTGGCACCGGCCTCGCGGGCGGCGGCGGCCTTGGCGGCCAGGAAGGCCTGCAGGAAGGGGTCGCGGATGACGCCGATTCCGGGCAGCGCCGCGCCCAGCGGCCCGTACTGGAGCAGCTCGTCGAGAAAGCGGGACGCCTCCTCGGTGCGTCCGGCGTGCAGCAGGCCGTTGAGCAGGTGCAACCGGTTGGCGAACTCGTGGCGTTGGGCGCGCAGCACGGTGCTCATCAGCTGCACCGCGTCGAGCTGGCGGGTCAGCAGTTCGACGTCGGTGCGGTCCCGCACCACCAGCACGCTGCCCAGCTCGCGGCCCTCCCGGGTGACCGGCCGGGCCGAAACCACCAGCACCCGCTCGCCCACCGTGGCCAGGGTCGGGGTCGGGTCAACCGACCGCAGCACCTGGAGCACCCGCGCGGTGAGCCCGACCTGGTCGGCGGGACGCCCGATGGCGGAGTCGATGTCGAGCAGCCGGCTGGCCTCGTCGTTGACGAAGGTGGTCTTGCCCGCGGTATCGGTGGCCAGGACACCCTCGCCGATGCCGTGCAGCACCGCCTCCTGAGTGCGCACCATCTCGGTCATCTCGGGAGGCTGCAGATCCAGTGTCTGATGCCGCCAGCGCCGCGCCAGCAGCACGCTCATCACCACACCGGTCAGCAACGCCGGACCTGCGGTCAGTGCCGCGATCCGCTGTTCGCCGCGCAGCAGGTCGTACACCGACGACGTGGACATCCCGACGCTGACCAGCCCGGCGATCCGGCCGGAGTCGGGGGCGCGCACCGGCACCTTGGCCCGGATGGACGGACCCAGCGTGCCGGTCTGCTCGACGACCTCCTCGCGGCCGGCCAGCGCCGCGGCCGGGTCGGTGCTGAGCGGCTGGCCCAACAGGGCCGGGTCCGGATGGCTCAAGCGCAGGCCGCGGTCGTCGGCGAAAACGACGAACAGCACCCCGGTGCCCTGGCGGATCTGGGTGGCGAGCCGTTGCAACTCGCCCCGGGCCAGGTCGTCGGCCGGCGGCAACGCGCCGTCGGCGGCGGCGACGTCGGCGCGCCCCGCCGGCGCCGCGGCCAGCACCCGCGCTATCGCCAGCGAACGCTTGCCGTATTCGTCGATCAGCCGCTCGTGGTAGGCGACCGCCAGCAGCGCGTACGCGACGCCCAGCGTGACGGCCACCACCGCGAGCTGCAGCAGCAGGATCTGGGTGGCCAGCCGCAGGTCGATGCGGTGGGTCCCGGCGCTCACCGGGTCAGACTAGACCGCGGGCTAAGCAGAATGCGCAAAAGCCTCGTCGCCGACCTGCTCGGACCAGCCGTCGGAGACGGTGGCCGCGAAGGCCTCCCGCAGTACCCCGATGTAGTCGTGGACCGAGTGCCGGCCCTCGGCGGTGTCGGGGTAGGAGACCGTGACGGTGGTCTGGTCGGCGTGCCGGATCACCCAGGCGTTGATGCCGCCGTGGGACAGGTTGTCCAGGTAGATCCCCAGACGGTTGGCAGCAGCGTCGGCCAGCCCGCGGAAGTCCAGCAGCGAGACCATCATCGCAGCGCCCCGCACCGGGGTCACGCCGATCTGCTCGGGGGTGGCCAGCTCCAGGACCCGGCCGAAGGGCACGGCCGCCAGGTGCCTGTTGGCGTCGAAGGACTTCTGCGCGGCCCGGGCGGTCTGCCCGAAGTCCTCCTGCCCGACCGGCACCGTCACCGGGAACAGGCTGGCGTACCAGCCGGCGCTCTGCGGCGCGGCGTCGCCGATCCGGGCGTCCGACGGCGTGAAGGTGTGAAAGGTCTCCGCGCCGGTGATCTGGTGGTCGGCCAGCGCCGCGCAGGCCATCACCCCGCCGCTGAACCGCGCCCCGGCGGCCGCGCACACCGCGGCGAAGGAATCGGTGTCCTCGCCGTCGAGCAGCTCCACGGTGACGACACCGCCGGCGCTGGCGGCCGAGGTGTCGCCCAGCGGCAGCGGGAAGCTGGGCCAGGTGCCGTCGGTCTCGCGGGCGAATTCGATCCAGTCCTTGATCGGCCGGGAGTCCAGCGTCATCGACGAGACCTGCAGCCGCTGGCGCGCGCTGAAGTCCCGGTAACCGGCGGTGACCGGCAGCGCGGTGTCCGCGCCCGCCAGCAGCGCCTGATAGGTCAGGTGGATGTCGCGGTAGATCAGCGCCGTGGAGTTCCCGTCGGTGTGCAGGTGGTCGATGTTGGCGTAGAAGGTGAAGTGATCGGCCTTCTGGATCACGCCGAAGGTGAAGCAG
>CAYXOM010000203.1:0-2307 GCA_964466565.1 uncultured Mycobacterium sp. | reverse complement strand
GGTTCGTGATCCGCGGGGAGTCGGGCAGCAGGCGGCGGCGCAGTTCGACGACCGGCGGCAGATCCACCGACACCCAGCGGAACTGCGCGTCCGGTACGGTCTCGTCGAGGCGCCAGAAGCTGGTCTGGAAGCCCTCGGCGAGGGCGACGACGGTCGCGCGCGGGTGGGTCGCAGGTAGTCCTGCGTGCACCGGTCGGCGGCGATGGAGCGCAGTGAGCAGGGCGGTCTCGGAGACGCCGGTCAGGTTGCGGGCGTCCGCTCAGTCGCGGTGGTGCCGGACCTCGAGTTCGGCCAGCGCCTGCCGCAGCGCGGCGGCCTCGACGGCGCCGACGCGTTCGACGAAGTGCATCAGCGCCGCCGCCCGGCCGCCGCTGCCCACCGCCTGGTCGAGCGCATCGACCATCAGCCCCGCCACCAGTTCGTCGCGGCCGTGGGTCGCGGCGTAACGGTGAGCGCGCTCGTCGCGAATCTGGCTGACCAGCCCTTTGCGGGCCAGCCGGTGCAGAACCGTCATCACGGTGGTGTAAGCCAGGTCGCGCCGCCGTGCCAGCGCGTCGTGCACCTGCCGCACGGTCTGCGGCTGGGCGCTTTCCCACAACTGGTCCATCACGGCCCGTTCCAGGTCTCCGAGCCGGTTCAGTCTTGCCATCGGCGGACACTTCCCATCAGGTGGAGGATATCCCGTTACTACCCGTTGTCGTATCCCTGAAACAGTCGGCCGGCCCGACCACCCGGTTCCCGCGCCGGCCGGGCGGTGTACACCTAGACCGTGCACCAACCCGATGACCTGCCACCGGCCCCGTTCGACAACGAGATCGGCCTCACCTACACGGCGCTGTCGACCGACGGCGTGCGGGCGATTCTGACCGTCACGCCCTCGCTGCTGCAGCCGGCCGGGATCGTCCACGGCGGGGTGTGGTGTGCGATGGTCGAGTCGATGGCCAGCGTGTCGGCCTACCTGTGGCTCTCGGCCAACGGCGGCGGCAACGTGGTCGGGGTCAACAACAACACCGATTTTCTGCGGGCCATCTCCGACGGGACCGTCAGCGGCTTCTCCGAGCCGGTCCACCGCGGCCGCCGCCAGCAGTTGTGGCTGGTGAGCATCACCGACGAATCCGGGCGCCTGGTGGCCCGCGGTCAGGTGCGGCTGCAGAACATCGAGTAGACCGGCCCTACTCGTGGCGTCCCGCAAGTTGGATGACAAGCCGGGCTCCGCCCAGAGGACTGGACTCCAAAGATGCCGTGCCGCTGTGCAATTCGGCCTGCTGGGCCACCAGGGCCAACCCCAGTCCCGATCCTGAGCGGGATGCGGTGGAGCCGCGGGAGAAACGTTCGAAGACTTCCGCCCGCTCCTGTTCGGGGACCCCGGCACCGTTGTCGTCCACGGTCACCTCGACCCCCTGGGCGGAACTGGTGGCCGCAAGCCGCACCGCGGTGGCGCCGCCATGTCGGACGGCGTTGGCGATGGCGTTGTCGATGACCAGCCGCAGCCCCACCGGCAGCCCGACCATGAGCACCGCGGGGGAGGGAACCAGCGATACGGCAAGGTCGGGGTAGGTGCGCTCGGCGTCGTGGGCGGCGCGGTCGAGTAGTTCGGTCATGTCGAAGGGCACGAAGTCCTCGGCGGTGGTCAACTCGCCCTGGGCCAGCCGTTCCAGGGCGGTGAGGGTTGCCTCGATGCGGGTTTGGGTGCGCACGGTGTCGCCGATGACCTCCTTGCGCTGTTCGTCGCCGAGATCGAGGGTGGACAGCACTTCGAGGTTGGTCCGCATCGCGGTCAACGGGGTGCGCAGCTCATGAGAGGCGACGGCGGCGAAGTCGCGGGCGGCCTCCAGGGCCGCCTTGGTTCGGGCCTGTTCGTCGCCGATGCGGGCGAGCATGCCCTCGACCGCCTCGCCGATCTCGACGGCCTCGCTCACGCCACGGACCTGGACCTCCTCGGGCTTGGACTGGGCGTTGATTGCCCGGGCCTGCTGGGCGAGCAGCCGGAAGGGGTCGATCATGATCAGCGCGAAGAACCAGCCGACGATGACCGTGCCGATGATGACGCCGCCGCAGATGAGCACCACGCGCCAGTGCAGTTCGTTGATCCTGCGCTGGGTCTCCGCCAGCGGGGCACCCAGGGCGATCGAGGCCCCGCCCACGGTGAAGGTGCGGACCCGATAGGCGACCCCGTCGATCGTGGTGTCGGCGTACCCGTCGGGCAGGTCGGGCAGCACGACCTCGGCGGGCACCGACCTCTCCATCCCGCCGACGCGGACCGTGCGCACCAGATTGCCGTCAGGGCTCGGCGCGTTCGGCGGCAGC
>CAYXOM010000202.1:0-2381 GCA_964466565.1 uncultured Mycobacterium sp. | reverse complement strand
GCTGTTGCACCCCGACCGGGTCGCCGCGGTGGCCGGCCTGAGCGTCCCGCCGGTCCCGCGGCCGCTGACCCCGCCCACCGAGGCGTTCCGGCGGATCTTCGGGGACAACTTCTGCTACCTCCTCCACTTCCAGCAGCCCGGGGTGGCCGACGCCGAGATGGACAACGACCCGGCCCGCGCCCTGCGCCGGATGCTCGGGGGGATGCGGGCACCGGCCGACGCCGCCGAGGCCGCCCGGATGCTGGCCCCCGGTCCGGAGGGTTTCATCGAGCGGTTGGGCGAGCCGGACCGGCTGCCCGACTGGCTGACTCGGGCCGACCTCGACCACTATGTCGCCGAATTCACCCGGACCGGGTTCACCGGGGCGCTGAACTGGTACCGCAACTTCGATCGCAACTGGGCGATCATGGCCGATGCGCCGACCCGGACCATCACCGTGCCGGCGCTTTTCATCGGCGGTACCGCAGATCCGGTGCTCTCTTTCACCCGGGTGGACCGGGCCGGCGAAGTCGCCATTGGGCCGTACCGCCGGGTGATGCTGGAGGGGACCGGCCACTGGATCCAGCAGGAGCGGCCGGTCGAGGTCACCGGCGAACTGGAGAAGTTCCTGGCCGGAGCCGACTGGTCCTGACGGCCGGGGGCGGTACCGTTGGCCATGCCCGTCGCCGGCCGGACCTTCGCCGGCGCGCTCGCTGTCGCCGCCGCGCTCGCCGTATCCGGATGCGATGCGACCCCGCCGGTCGGCACCAACCCGCGCCAGGTCACCGTGGTGGGCTCCGGTGAGGTCCGCGGCGCGCCGGACACCCTGACCGCCGATGTCGGAATCGAGGTGGTGGCAGCCGACGCCGCCACCGCGATGAACCAGAACAGCGAGCGTCAGCGGGCGGTGATCGAGGCGCTCACCGGGGGCGGGATCGACCCGGCCGACATCGCCACGACGTCGGTGAGCCTGCAACCGCAGACCGGGGAGGATTCGGCGGTCACCGGCTACCGGGCGAGCAACTCCATCGAGGTCAGGGTCACCGACCTCAACGCGGGCCCGGAGATCCTGGCCACGGTGGTGCGGACCGGCGGCGACGCGGCGCGGATCAACTCGGTGCGCTACTCGATCACCGAGGACTCCGAACTCGTCGGCGCGGCCCGGGCGAAGGCGTTCGCCGACGCCCGCAACCGGGCCGGGCAGTACGCGGAGCTGTCCGGGCTTTCGCTGGGCAAGATCGTCTCGATCTCCGAGGCGGCCGGCGGCCTGCCGCCGCCGGTCGCGGTGCCGGTGCCGAGGGAGGCACCCGTGGCGGCCGACATCCCGCTGGAACCGGGCGAGCAGACCGTCAGCTTCACGTTGACCGCGGTCTGGGAGCTGATCTGACCCGCGGCCACCCGGCCCCGCGCGTCAACCCTGGTAGACCCTCGGGTCCAGGGTGCCGATGTAGGGCAGGTCCCGGTAGCGCTCGGCGAAGTCGAGTCCGTAGCCGACGACGAACTCGTTGGGGATGTCGAACCCGACGTAGCTGATGTCGACGTCGGTGCGCACCGCGTCGATCTTTCGCAACAGGGTGCACACCCGCAGCGACCGCGGCTGGCGGGTGGCCAGGTTCCGAAGCAGCCAGGACAGCGTCAGCCCGGAGTCGACGATGTCCTCGACGATGAGCACGTCGCGGCCGGCGATGTCGCGGTCGAGGTCCTTGAGGATCCGCACCACCCCCGACGACGAGGTGGCCGAACCATAGGAACTGACCGCCATGAACTCCAACTGGGTGGGCAGCGGAATGGCCCGGGCGAGATCGGTGACGAACATGACCGCGCCTTTGAGCACGGTCACCAGCAGAAGGTCCTCCCCCGCCAGGTCACCGGCGTAGTCACGGCCGACCCGCTGCCCCAGCTCGGTGGTGCGGGTCTGGATCTGCTCCTCGCTCAACAGCACCGACTTGATGTCGCCGGGGTAGAGCTCATGGGCTGGCACGCACCCAGCGTGCCACGCGACACCCCGCGCGACCAATCACACCGGCTCCCATCGCAAACTCAGGGCCGAACCGCGCCGTTCGGCGAACAGGCGCATGCCCGCAGCGGAGCTGCCCACGGCTACCCCGCCCTGTCCGCGCCACCCGGTGACCAGCGAGTCGACCGCCCGGATCTGGCCGTCGGTCAGGCCGGTCGCACCGCCGCCGAGGAGCCAGCCGCGCACGACCCGGCGGCGCAGCGCCGCGGGCAGTCCGGCGACGGCCGCGACGTCCAGACCCTCCGCGACCGCAGCGGCGGCCAGCGCGCGGGCGGCCAGATCGTCGAGGGTGTCGGTGTCCTCCCGCAACGCGGTCGCGGTCCGGGCCAGCGCCTCGGCGACCCCGCCGCCGAGAACGCCCTCGAGCAACGGCAACACCTCCAGC
>CAYXOM010000201.1:0-1747 GCA_964466565.1 uncultured Mycobacterium sp. | reverse complement strand
CCCCGGGTAGCGCCTCGATCTGCGACGAGCATTACAACGGTGCCCGCCCGGCACCGGATCGCGGACCGCGGCCGAAAACCACCGTGGAGAAACAGTTCTGTGCCCTCGGGCCTGATGCGCAGGCGTTCCTGGTTGGGGCCGCCGCGATCGGCAACACCCGGCTGGGATCGGAATTGGAGATCCTGCTGGCTCTCGGCGCCGCCCACGGCCAGGCGGCCCTGATCGCCGCCCTGCGCCGAGCGGTGGCATTCCGCCGGTTCCGCGCCGCCGATGTCCGCTCGATCCTGGCCGCCGGCGCCGGAACACCCCAGCCCCGCCCGGCCGGGGACGCGTTGGTCCTGGACCTGCCCATCGCCCCGACCCGGTCCCTGGACGCTTACAGGATCAGCCCGGTCATCGACGGTGAGGTGCGCTCATGACCACCACAACCACGGCGACGAAGATAGCCAAACCCGTTGCGCCGCGGACGGTCCCCGAACTGGCCGCCGATCTGGATGCCGGGCTGCGCCGGCTCAAACTCGCCGCGATCCGCCGCAGCGCACCGGAGGTTCTGCAGACGGCCAAGACCCAGCGCTGGACCCCCGAGGAAGTGCTGCGCACGCTGGTTGAGACCGAACTGGCCGCCCGGGACGCCTCCAATGTCGTCAACCGGCTCAAAGCCGCCGGGTTCCCGGTGGCCAAGACCCTGGACTCCTTCGACGTGGCCGCATCCTCCATCTGGCAATGTCAACTTGACTTGGCCCCACTAGGACGGCTTGATTTGGCCCCGGTTGCTCTGGGGGGCTGGGCGTTTCGGGCGTGGGAGAGTCGGTAGGAGTGGGTGCCGGTTTCGATGATCTGGCCGGCGAAGGTGAGTCGGTCGACGATGGCGGCGCAGAGTCGGGGGTCGGTGAAGGTTTTGGTCCAGGCCGAGAAGGGTTCGTTGGAGGCGATCGCGATCGCGGAGCGTTCTTCTCGTTCGGTGAGGACTTGGAAGAGCAGTTCGGCGCCGCGGCGGTCGAGTTGCAGGTAGCCCAGTTCGTCGATGAGCAGCAGGTCCACGCGGCCGTAGCGGGTGATGAGTTTGGTGAGGTGTTTGTCGTCGGCGGCTTCGACGAGTTCGTTGACCAGCTTGCTGGCCAGGGTGTAGCGAACGAAGTAGCCGGCTTCAGCGGCGCGGGTGCCCAGACCGATGAGCAGGTGGCTTTTGCCGGTGCCGGAGTCCCCGATCAGGCACAGCGGGTAGCCGGCCTTGACCCAGTCGCAGCTGGCGAGTTGACCGATGAGGGCCGGATTGATCGCAGGGTTGGCCTCAAAGGAGAAGTCCTCCAACCGTTTCGGGCGGGGGAACCCGGCGTCACGGATGCGCCGCTCGGCGCGGCGATGATCGCGCTCGTCGCACTCAGCGATGACCAGCTCGGCCAGAAACCCCAGGTAGGTGTGGTGTTCACGTTCGGCGGTGGCGGCGATCTCGGCGAAGCGCTCACGGATGGTGGGCAGCCGCAGCATTCGGCAGCCCTGGTCGATCGCGGCGGTCGCGGCTGGCTCGGTCATGCTGTCGCGGGCGGTCATGAGCTTTCCTTTCCGAGCAGGGCGTCGTATTTGTCCAGGCAGGGCATCGGCCGGGAGTCGGCGGGCAACTCCGCGCGGCGGGCCACCAGATCGACCACCTCAGCGCCGTGATCGCTCTCTGCGCCTGCGCCGATGGGGGCGTGTTCGGAGGCTTTGCGGGCTTCCAGTGCGACGACGTCGGGGTTGACCGAACCCA
>CAYXOM010000200.1:0-1924 GCA_964466565.1 uncultured Mycobacterium sp. | reverse complement strand
CTAGGACGACGTCTGCTGAGGATTGCGGGTCGAGTCCGGCCAGCGACAGCCATCGGCCGAGCCGGTCGCGCAGGGCCGCAAGGCTATCCGGCCGGGCGGGCAGGGCGAGCGAGAGCGGGGCCGGCGCAGTTCGGTAGACCAGCAAGACCAGATCCGGGGTCGCGGTGGGGAGGGAGGCCAGCAGGTCGGCAGCCTCGCCGGGACACAGCAGCGCGCACGCGTCGAGCATTCCTTCCCATCGGGCGGGGCCGCTGCCGAGCACCAGGGTCGAACCGGGCGGGAGGGCGGCCGTCTGGCGTCGCCCCGCGGTCACGGCGAAGGTTCGGTGTCCGCCGTCGGGCCGGCTCAACGTCAGCGAGGATTCGCCCAGCCCGCTGAAGGAAAGCCCGGACCGTGCCGGGTCCACCAGGGCGAACAGGGCCGTCGCCCCCGGACGGCGCCATTCCGGGAAGGCCTGCTCCGGGTCGAGCGACCGTATCGCCGCGCCCATCTCCGGGCGGGTCGCGGCGGGATCGTGGTGCGCGCAGAGCCCGACCGCCAGGGCGACGCGGCCGTCGGGGAGTTCGGCCGCTTGGTGCCAACGCCGGCCGGCCGTGCCGGCCGGATAGCGCACCGCCACCCCGGCCGGGGCGCTGGGGTCCGCCGCTTCGATGGGATTCATGGTCTCCTGCGGCAGGACATCAGCGAGGCCGCTCCCTGCGGTGTTCGGAACCCGGCACAGCAATGGTCAGAGCCTACCAAGGGCGCCACCGGTCCCGAGCCACTGCGCGCATGACTTACCGCCGTTTCGGGCAGCGGGACCCCGGGCAGCGGTTAGGCTCGGGTCGTTTCAGGTCGTTCCAGGTCGTTTCCGAGTGGAAAGGGTGGAAGATGCTGCGCGCCCTCCTCGCCGCCGCCGCCGTCGCCGGCTCAGCGCTCACGGTGTCGCCGCCGGTGTCGGCGGACGGGATGATGTACGACGGCGACGTGCCGGGAATGGCCTACGACGCCTTCCTGTCGGCCCCCTGTTACCGGTGGGACCGCTACATCTTCGGCCGCGGGCCGACCGGGCAGGCACTGGCCTGTCACTGGATACCGAACCAGGGCTACCTCGGGTGGGGTTCCCCGCCGCCGGGCACCGGCTTCTGGGTGCTCTCCCACCGGCTCTACGGCACGCAGACCCCCGGCAGTGCGTGCCCGGGGTCGCAGGCTGCCGCCCAGACCCCCGACGGGCGGCCTTTGGTCTGCGCCGGCGCGCGGGGTTGGGAGATCGGCTACTTCCGGTCCGGGGACTGGGGCAACGGCAGATTCATCTTCCCCGATCCGCAGGGCCCGCCCCCGCCGGCACCGCCGCCCCCGCCGGCCTGACACTCTCGCCGGACCTCGGCGGCGGGCGGGCTCAGAGTGCGGCGGCCGCCTCGTTGAGCTCGGCGAGCCGACCGGTGGCCTCGAGGTACTCGCCGACCCAGCGCTGGATCACCGCGGCGCTCTTCTCCACCTTGTCGAGCTGCCCGACCACCTGGCCGACCGGGTTGAACGCCACGTCGACGGTCTCGTCCGGGTACTTGCTGGTGGCCGCGACGGCCATGCCGGAGACCATGTACTGCAGCGGCATGCCCAACGGCTCGGGGTTGCCCGGGGCCTCCCAGGCCCGTGTCCAGTCGTTGCGCAGCATCCGGCAGGGCTTTCCGGTGAACGAGCGGCTGCGCACGGTGTCGCGGCTGGTCGCGTTGGCGTAGGCCGCCTGCTGCACCGCGGTGTTCTCGGCCTCTTCGACCATCAGCCACTGAGAGCCCGACCAGGTGCCCTCGCATCCCATCGCCAGCGCGGCCGCGATCTGCTGTCCGCTGCCGATTCCACCGGCGGCGAGGACCGGCCGAGGTGCGACCGCCTTGACGACCTGCGGCCACAGCACGATCGAGCCGACCTCCCCGCAGTGCCCGCC
>CAYXOM010000199.1:0-3282 GCA_964466565.1 uncultured Mycobacterium sp. | reverse complement strand
ACCGGCAAAGGGTAGCGTGACCAGACCCCCGGGCCACCGGGGCGCGGGCGGCCCGATCAGGGGGCGAGCACCAGCCAACCGTGCGGTTCGACCGAGGTCCGGGCAACGACCTCGCGGGGCGGCGCTCCGGAGCCCGCGATCACCTCCGCGGTGCGGCCGATCAGTTCGGCCACCGGCACCTCCATCGGAGTCGCCGCGGAGTTGAGCGCCACGACGAGGGCCGCCTCGCCACTGCGGGTCTCGTAGACGAACCGGGTGTTCTCCAGGAGCAGAGGGGTTGTGGTGGCCCGGTGCAACCACGGGTTGCGTCGGCGCAGGCCGATCAGGAACTGGTTCAGCCGCAGCAGGTCGGATCCGGCATCGGGGCCGGCGGGTGGGCCGAACTCGGGACGGATCGCGTCATCGCCTCCGGCCCGGTCCTCCTTGACACCGCGGTAGCCGAGTTCGTCGCCGGCGTAGACCGAGGGCACTCCGCCGGTGGTGAACAGCACGACCAGGGCGTGTCCGAGGTGCGCGGGGTCGTCCAGGCGGCTGGCGATCCGGGTGACGTCGTGGTTGCCCACGAACGTCAGCGGGGCGAAGGTGTGCAGGAAATCGTTGTGCCGCCGCAGGGCCCAGTCCAGTTCGTGGAAGTTGGCATCGTTGAGGCTGCTCCAGATCGCCTTCCACAGCTCGTACTGGGTGACCGAGTCGGCGGTGGACGCCCTGACGAACGCGCCGTAGTCGCCGTGGATCACCTCGGCCACGAACCAGGCGCCGGGATGGGCGGCGCGGACTCTGGGCAGCACCCGCGCCCAGAACTCCGGGGGCACCGCGTAGGCCGCATCAAGTCGCCAGCCGTCGGCACCCCGGTCGAGCCAGTGGGACATCACCTCGGCGGTGTAGTCGGCGACGGCGGGGTTGCGGTGGTCGAGAGCGATGAGTTCGTCGTGCCCCTCGAAGGTGCGGAAGTGTCCGGGCGCGCCCGCGAACCATCGCTGCGCCTCGGCGTCGCCGCGTTCCACCGCCTCGCGGTACCGCGGGAAGTCCGTTCCGACGTGGTTGAACACCCCGTCGAGCAGAACCCGAAGACCGCGGCGGCGCGCTTCGGCGATCATGTGGTCGAAGTCGGCGTCGTCGCCGAGGCGCGGGTCGATCCGGTAGTGATCGGTGGTGTCGTATCCGTGGGTGCGCGAGGCGAACACCGGACCCAGCGCGATGCCGGAGACGCCCAGTTCGACGGCATGGTCGAACCAGTCCACCAGCCGGGCCAGCCGGTGCTCCCCCGGCACGGGCGACTGCGCGGCCGGGAAGGCGCCGACGAACCCCAGCGGGTAGACCTGCCACCAGATCGCATGGTCGACCCAGTCGCGCATCGGCTCAGGCTAGACCGGACGGGACCGGGTTAGACACCGCCGACCGCATCGTGTTCTAGTGCACAGATGCTGGAGTTCACCGCCGAGGACTGGACGGCTGCCGACCTCGAGCGGCTGCGCGAGGTCTACGAACCCCTGGCCGAATCGGTGCGCGCCCTGGTCGACGCCACCATCCGCACCGAGGCGGACGCCGAGACCGTCGCCGAGGCCAGGCGGGACATCGACGCGGTGGTCGCACGGTTGCGGCAGCGGCAGATCGCCGGCGCTTTCGGGGTTCGGGTGAGCGCGGAGGGCCGCGGCATCAGCTGGGGAAACGCGGTGATCGGACTGCGCAACGCCCTGGCGCCCCCGGTGGTCACCCATCGAGACGAGACGGGGCGGGTGTGGGCCGAGTTCGACCTCGGAGCGGCCTACGAGGGCCCTCCCGGGCACGTGCACGGCGGCGTGTCGGCCCTGATCCTCGACCACCTGCTGGGTGAGGCGGCCAGCCCGGACCACAAGCCCCGCTTCACGGGCAGCATCACGGTGCGCTATCTGCGGGCCACGCCGCTGGGCCCGCTGCGCGCCGTGGCGCAGCGCACCCGGGCCGAGGGCGCCAAGACCTACTGCGCCGGGCACATCGCCGACGCCGCCGGAGTGACCGTGGAGGCCGAGGGCGTGTTCATCACTCCCCGATGGTTGCGGGACTGAAGGATCGGGCCGGAGCGGAGTCGCGTGGAGAAGGTGATGGCCCTGCTGCGTTCGGCCTCGCCCGACGACGCCCGGGTGGACGGGCTGTGCGGGCCGCAGGCCGGCGGCCTGCTCGAGCTGGGCTTGCCCGGGGTGACCGTCAACGTGCGCGACGCCTCGGTGCGCGCCTCGGTGATGACGCTGACCACGCTGGACCCGCCGGTGCAGGCCGTGGTGAGTCTGTGGACCGAACAGCACTACGGCGAGCAGGTGCGAACCGCCCTCGACCTGCTCGCCGCCCGGTCCGAACATCTCGCCGCCTACCTGGTCACCGAGTCGGCCCCGCTGCCGCCGCCGCACTCCCCGCCAGGCCTGCGCACCCCCGGCCTGGCCAACATCGCCCTGCTGCGACGCCCCGCCGACATGGACGAGGCGACCTGGCTGACCCGATGGCACCGGGACCACACCCCGGTGGCGATCGCCACCCAGGCGACCTTCGGTTACGTGCAGAACTACGTCGTGCGGGCGCTGACCGACGACGCGCCCCCGGTGTCGGCGATCGTCGAGGAGATGTTCCCGATCGAGGCCGTCGGCAGCCTGCACGCGTTCTTCGGCGCGGCCGACGACTCCGACCTCGCCGACCGCATGGGCCGGATGCTGGCGAGCACCGCGGCGTTCGGGGCCGACACCAACGTCGACACCGTGCCCACCGGCCGCTATGTCTTTCGCACCCCGTTCGCGCTCTAGGCTGTCGGGGTGAATCTGCTCATCGCCGACGACAACCGGGTGCGCACGCTGACGCTGAACCGGCCCGAGGCGCTCAACGCCTTCGACGAGGCGCTCTACGACGCGACCGCCGAGGCGCTGACGGTTGCGGCCGCCGATCCGGCGGTCTCGGTGGTGGTGATCACCGGCACCGGCCGGGCGTTCAGTGCCGGGACCGACCTCGCCGAGATGCAGGCCCGGATCACCGACCCCGGCTTCGTTCCGGGCCGGCACGGGTTCCCGGGCCTGATCGACGCCCTGAGCGCCTTCCCCAAACCGCTGCTCTGCGCTGTCAACGGCCTCGGGGTAGGCATCGGGACCACCCTCCTCGGCTATGCCGATCTGGCCTTCATGTCCACCGCGGCGCGGCTCAAGTGCCCGTTCACCAGCCTGGGTGTCGCACCGGAGGCGGCGTCGTCCTACCTGCTGCCGCAGTTGCTCGGCCGGCAGAACGCGGCCTGGTTGCTGATGTCCTCGGAGTGGGTGGACGCCG
>CAYXOM010000198.1:0-12806 GCA_964466565.1 uncultured Mycobacterium sp. | reverse complement strand
TCCGGCAGCGAGGTTCCGACCGCCACCACCGTCAGGCCGATGACCAGCTCGCTGACCCCGAAGGCCGTCGCGATGCCGGTGGCGCCGCGCACCAGGATGGTGGCGCCCGCGACCAGCAGCACCACCCCGCTGATCACGAACCCCAGATCGTGGAGCAGTGAGCCGTGCGGCACCTCCGCCTCCTCGGCGACGGCCTCAGGCCGGGCGGTCGTGTCGGCGCCGCCGCCCTGTCCCATCCTTCCGGCCGAGGCCGTCGCGATCGCCGCACCGGGGCCGCCCAGACCGTTGGCCCGGGCCTCGCGCCGGCTCAGGATGACCGCGACGGCGATGTAGAGGATCAGCAGCACGAACAGGATCAGCCCGTCGGCCCGGCTGAGGCCGCCGTCGACGGCCAGCAGCAGGAACAGCACCGAGAACGCGACCATGAACGGGATGTCCACCCGGACCAGCTGCACCTTGACCAGCAGCGGCAGGATCAAAGCCGAGGCGCCCAGGATCATCAGGACGTTGGCGATGTTGCTGCCCACCACGTTGCCGACCGCCAGGTCGGGCTCGCCGCCGAGCGTCGAGCCGAGGGTGACCGCCAGCTCGGGGGCGGAGGTGGCGAAGGCGACGACGGTCAGCCCGATCACCAGCGGCGACATGCCCAGGCGCGCGGCCAGCCCGGCCGCTCCCTTGACGAGCAACTCGCCGCCGGCCACCAGCAGCACCAGCCCGACGATGATGCTGCCGACGTCCACGGGGTTCATCGGCGGAAGTGTAGGAGAATCACCGGCGTGCTCCGCAATCCCCGCATCTGGATCTACCTGGTGGTCGGCCTGGTGGCCGCGGGCGTCATCGGCTACTCGGAGTGGCGCGACTCCGACGGCCAGCGACTGCAGCGCTGCATCGAGGCCTCCATCGCCCAGATGAAGCGGGAGACCCCCGCGCTGGCCGGGTTCGACAACGCCCAGCCCGCCCTGGTGGCGATGTCGCGCGCCAACTGCGCCCGCCAGCTCGGCATCAGCCTGCCGCCGCAGTAGCCGGTTCACACCGCCCGAGGGGCAGTCTCGACACGGTCACGAAGCCGTACCCTTTGGACCCGGGCCGGTCACAACAGCCCCATCCGCCCCTAGCGTCGCAGCAGGGCAGCCACCGCTGCCGTCGTCAGCAAGAGGGGTGCGTCGTGTCGCCAAGCTCCCGCAGGGCCACGTCCTTCACGGCCGCCGCCCTCATCCCGGTGCTGTGCGCGGTGCCGGCCGCCCCGCCGGCCCATGCCTTCGGTTGTTCCGGTGCGGCCGCGGCGGCCCAGCCCGGCCCCGGGCAGGACGTCCAGATCCCCAGCCCGGGCAAGATCGCGCCGTTCACCCGCCCGATGGGGCACCGTCCGGCCGGCGCCAACGAGCAGGCGCCGCCACCGACCATCGGCCAGCTCCTCGCCCAGGCGCTCGGCGTCACCGCCGCCCCGGTGCAGCAGCAGGCGGCGGTCGCGCCGGTGGTCCCGGTGGCGCCGGCGGCGCCCAACGCGGGCTCGGTCGCCGCCGCCCCCGCGCCGATCATCGACACCGCACCGGCGGCGGCGCGTCCGGCCTCCCCGCTGACCCCGGGAACCTCGGTGGTCGGCTGGGTCACCGGGCCGGACAGCCCGAATCAGACCATTCAGAAGCTGGCGGTCACCGGAACCGACCTGGGCATCATGTGGGACAACGGCGACCCGGCGAACAGCCAGGTGCTGATGGCCTTCGGCGACACCATGGGTTTCTGCGAGATCCCCGGCGACCAGTGGCGCTACAACGTGCTGATGCGCTCGACGGACCGCGCGCTGTCGCAGACCGTCGCGGTCTCCAGCGCGCCGGTGTGGCGGCCGGGCATCGCCAAACAGATCATCAACACCATCAACGCCGCCCCGCAGGAGACAGCGATCATCCCCACCGCCGGCGTCGGCTACGGCGGCAAGCAGTTCGTCAACTTCATGTCGATCAAGACCTGGGACGGCGACGGGGCGTGGACCACGAACTACTCGGCGCTGGCGGTCTCCTCGGACAACGGCGAGACGTGGGGGGTCTACCCGGGCACCATCCGAAAGCCCGAGGGCGGCAACGAGAATTTCCAGATGGGCGCGTTCCTGCGGCCGGCACCGGGGGATCCCTACCTCTACGCCTTCGGAACCCCCGGCGGCCGCAGCGGTTCGGCCTACCTGGCGCGGGTGGCGCCCTCGCTGGTTCCGGACCTGCGCCGCTACGAGTACTGGAGCGCCGACGCGAACGCCTGGGTGCCCGGCGACCCGGCGGCGGCGACCCCGGTGATCCCGGGACCGGTGGGGGAGATGTCGGCGCAGTACAACACCCACCTCAAGCAGTACCTCGCGCTCTACACCAACCGGGGCAACGACGTGGTGATGCGCACCGCCCCGACGCCGCAGGGCCCGTGGGGGCCCGAGCAGATGCTGGTGTCGTCGCTGTTCACCCCGGGCGGGGTGTACGGGCCGTTCCTGCATCCGTGGTCGACCGGCAAGGAGCTGTACTACAACCTCTCGCTGTGGTCGGAGTACAACGTGATGCTGATGCACACCACGCTGCCGTAGCGGGCGCCCGGCTCAGCCGGCCGCCCACGTCTTGGCGGCCTCGAGGTCGTCCATGCCGAAGAGCTTCAGCTCGCCGGGGATCATCCAGCCCAGCGCGTGCACCGCGTGGGCGATCCATGCCGTGTCGCTGACGATGGCGGTGCGCGTGAACGCGCGGATGTGCCGCAGCGTGCTGAAGCCCTGCTTGAAGTCCGCGAGCATCCCACCCGGGCCGAACCCCTCGTAATCCGGCCCGATGACCTCCACGAAGCGAATCTCCTCGGAGTCCAGCATCCGGTCCAGGGTGGGCCGGAACGTGTCGAAGTCCTCGGCGGTGACCCGGCCCGAAATCCGCACGCCGCTCACCCCGGCGGGCATGTCCGGCATCTCCTCGATCATCACAACCTCCGCTGCCGACGGTAGGCCGGCGCGCCCGGGTGGGACAGGGCCGATGGTCACCGGCCCGCGAAGATTCTCTCCGGTCACCCGGGGTGGGTAGCATGCCCCGCGTGGACATGACGAAGAGCGGTAAGCGCGGGATTTCCCTGGCGGCGGCGGCGACGGGCTTCGCCGCCCTGGCGGTCGTGGTGGCGGGGCCGGCCCACGCCGACGACCTGAACACCACGACCTGCTCCGAGCAGCAGATCCTGGCGTCGATGCAGAAGAACGACCCCGTCATCTGGGCGAACATCAGCAGCGACCCGAAGCTGGAGCAACAACTGGAGGTCGGTCTGACGGTGCTCCTGGCCACCCCTCCGGGCCAGCGCCAGCAGCAGGTGAACTCCCTGGAGGGGATCCTCGGTTACGAGCGGTGGGCCGGCGTCAGCAACGACATCATGGACACCGCCAACGGCCCGATCGGCCGGGCCGTCAACAACTGCCACAGCGCCTGAGTCACTGCGCGCGGTCCGGCCGGCCTGAAGATGATGCCCGATACCGTGCGGGAACTCATCGGGGTCTACGACGCCGACGGCACGCTGCTCGGCGAGGCACGCTACTGGATCGGGGCCAGACTGGGCCGGACGCACTGCTCGTTGTGCGAGATCACCCACGGGCTGTTCACCGAACGAGCCGACTGGCGGCGCTGCCGCGACGATCTCGGCGTGGAGTTCCGCACCTATCACCGCGACGACGCCCCTGAGGATGTGCTCGCCGCCGGTGCGCGGCCGCCGTTCGTGGTCGCCCGCACCGATCGCGGTCTGATGGCACTGCTCGGACCCGCGGATCTCGATGCCTGCGCCGGAGACATCGAGAAGTTCCGCCGGGCGCTGAGCCGGGCCTGCGCAGAGCAGAACCTCACCGGCGTCTGACCGATCACCGCAGCACGGCCACCAGGATGGCGATCGCCACCCCGGCGCGAGCGGTCCAGGCGGCGGTGCGGATCCAGTTCGTCGCGACGAGCCGATCCAGTACGGCGGGGTCGAAGCGCTCGTTGAGGCGCAGGTGCAGCGGGGCCGAGACGAACACCGTGGTGCCGATCGCGACGGCCTCGGCGGCCGCGCCCGCCCACGGCAACCACCAGGTGAGCCCGGCGGGCGGGGCGAAGAGGAACGCCAGCACGCAGACGCCTTCGAGGGCCATCAGCGGACCGACCACCCACGAGATGCGACGGCGGTGTTCGGTCTCGAAGCGGGTGAACTCCGCGCCGGAAGCAAACCTCATCAGCGGGTAGTGCACGAACTGCACGATCCAGATCGCCCCGAACATCCCCACCGAGCCGACCACCTGCGCGATGGCGGCGATCTCGGCGACGCGGGGGTTCACATCTCCACCTCGGCCACCACCGCGAAGTGATCGCTCGGCCACACCCCGTCGGCCGCGGCGTCGCCGGCCAGGTGGCAGCGGTGCACGTGCCCGGCGCCGGGGCGGCGCGGGGTGGTCACCATCACGTAGTCCAGCCGGCGGTGCGGATGGATGGCCAGGCGGGGCACCAGCGGGTTGGCCGCCGACCAGGTGTGCCCCGGGTCGGTGTTGCCCGCCGCGGTCCACGCGTCGACGAGGGCGAAGCCCGGGACCGTCCCGGCGGCCAGGCCGGTGGCGCGCCGGTACTCGTCGGACTCCGGGGTGCAGTTGAGGTCCCCGGCGAGGATGCCCGGCAGCGACTCGCGCCGCAGACCCTCGTCGCCGAGTGCGCCGACGAGGTGATCGACCAGGGCCGTCATCTGGGTGCTGCGCCGCGCCGACTGTTCGAGCCCGTGCTCCAGGTGGGTGCCGGCGGCGATGAACTCACCGCCCTCCTCGTCGGGCCGGTGCACCCGGGTCACCAGCACGTGCCGCCACGTCGGCTCGCCGCGCTCGTCGGGCAGTGAGCGCAGGCGCTCGATGCTCAGCGGCCAGCGGGACAGCACCGCGTTGACCACCCAGTAGGGCGCCTCGGGGTAGCGGTCGAACCCGGCGAGGTCGGCGGCGGTGACCGCGTGCAGGCCCAGTTCCCCGGCGAAGCGGGCGGCCTGGGTGGTGCCGTCGGGTTCCACCCAGGACTCCTGCAGCGCCAGCACGTCGGGGTCGGTGCGCGCGATCCAGGACCGCAGCGCGCCATGGCGCTGCGCCCACTCGCCGGCCCGGCCCTGGACGTTCCACGTCATGATGCGCATCGGCCCATCCTCGACCATCCGGGTGCCGGCCCGGGTCCCGGTGCGCCCGCTGTCAGAGGCATGCGCCACGATCACCGGCATGACGAAGGACACCACGCCCGGGACCCGGCCACGCACCGCCGGGGTGATCACCCGGTACGCCGCGCAGGTCCGCGACGCCCTGGGCCTGGCGACGGCGCCGGCGGTGTCCTACGCGGGGCTGTGGCTGCTGCTGGCCCACCTCGCGCCGGTGGCCGCCGGCCGGCACCGCGCCGCGGTCGCCGAGGCGATCGGCCTTTCCTGCGAGGACGCCGGTGCGGCGGCCGCCGACCTGCTCGCCGCGGAGCACCCGACCCTCGCCGCCGCGATGGGGGCGTGGGCGCGCCCGCAGCTGGCGGCGCCGCTGGCCGTCGACGTCGAGCCGCTGCCCGACCAGGCGGGTCTGGACCGCTGGGCGTCGGAGAACACCCGCGGGCTCATCGAGCGGTTCCCCGTCACCGTCGGCCCGGAGACGCTGCTGATCGTGGCGAGTGCGCTGGTGCTTCAGCCCCGCTGGGACCGCAGCCTGGGCATCGACGACGACGGGATGCTGCTCCTCGACGACGGGCTGCAGACCCTCGTCGACACCGAGGCTGCCGGCCTGGTCGCGGTGGCCAAGCCGTTCAGCGACGACGGCGTGGACGTCATCAGCGTCATCGCCGAACCCGGGGTGGCCCCGGATGCGGTGTGGCGGGCGGTCGATGAGGTCGTCGAGCGGTTCAACGCGGGCGCGCTGTGGCACGGGGAGTACGACGGCGAGATCGCCGACGGGCATGCCTGGACGATCCGCGAGGTCACCGAGAGTTTCGTCCTCGACGACGCGCCGCCCGACGGCGGCCTGGGGTGGCGCAGCCGGCTTCCGGCCTGGAGCTGCACCGCCGACAGCGCCCTGTCCGGCGCGCCGGGGGTGGCCGAGGTCATCGCCGCCCTCGCCGACGCCGCACCCGCGCTGGCCGGGCCCTACGAGTGCCTGCAGACCGCGACCGCCGCCTACGACAGCGAGGGATTCACCGCGGCGGCGGTCACCGCCATGGCGGCCGTGACGGGCGCCCCGCTCTTCGTCGAGCGCACCTTCCGGCGGGTCGAGATCACCTTCGACCGCCCGCACGCCGTCGTCGCGGTGGCCCGCGGCGGCCCCTGGGAGGGCGTGCCGGTGTTCCACGCCTGGGTGACGCCGGGGACCTGATCCCGGGGTGCGGGTGCGCATGCCGCAATAGACCTCAACACACCGAAACACACACTGCTGCAGCTATACTGGGCGCAGCTTCACGAGACACCGTCGCCAAGCTCCGACTAGGCGGTGCGCCAACCCCACGCTCGTGGGTGGCTCGGATGACGAAGCGGCCCGCACGCCGACCGGCGCGGGCAAGAGCGCCCCGTCACCGGGGCCCGGAACACCGGGAGATCCCATGTCGAATCAGTTCACCCCCGATCAGCAGTGGCGGTCGTTTCAGACCTACGTCGCGACCTACCTCGCGGGCATGCTGCATCCCCGCGACGTCTTCACCCTCTCGCGGCGGCACTCCGTCGCACCGCCGCTGGTGGAGTTCCGCTGCCAGGCCGACGGCGCCCTGCGGCTCAGTGTGGGCGATCTCGCGTGGAGCGACGAACCCGGGAAATCCGTCGGCGTCGATCGCGGCGAGCTCAACGCAGTGGCCCGCCAGACCGTCGAGCTGCTGCGCGGACTCGACGGTATCGACACCCCGGCCGACCTGCAGATCAGCGGCAGCGGCCCCGCCAGCGCGGTGGCGGTGCTGAACCAGGGCGGCGTCATGAGCGTCGGTGACCCCGACAAGGTCCATCCCGCCCGGGTGGCCGCCCAGACGGCGCGGATGACCGCCGACATCGACGTCGAGGGCGACGTGATCGCCGCCGCGGGCCGCGAGGCCGGCAGCCGCGCCTTCGCCGCCACCCGCAGCGGCTCGATCGCCTCCATCGCCGCCCTGCGCGCACTGGCGGGGCTTCGCAGCTGGGTCGACCCGTTCAGCGCGACGCCGCGCAGCGGCTACCTGGTGGGCGGGCAGCACCAGGAGATCCGGCGGTGAGGCTCAGTCCCGGTCGCCGCGGCGGCGGAACACCCGCGCCGGGCGCCCCCGGCCCCCGGCCGGCTCCTCGAACGCCTCGAGGCCGACCACCTGATCCTTCATCAGGCGGCGGAACCTGAACTGGTCGATCTCCTCGCCGGCGACGGCCTCGTGCACCCGCTGCAACTCGCTGAGGGTGAAGCGCGGCCCCAGCAGCCGCTCGGGGTCCGGCTCGGTCTGGTAGCGGGACCGGACGTGCTCCTTGGCCAGCCGGAGCATCCGGGGGTGGTCCCACGACAGCTCGCCGGGCCGGTCCACCGGCGCCAGGCGGAGGCCGGCCCTGCGGTCGCGCGCCAGCGACTCGAGCTGCTCGGGGCGCACGACGGCCACGTGGGCCACCGAGACCACCCAGTCGCGGTGGTCGCGGTCGGGGTCGTCGAACACCTGCAGCTGTCGGGGCTTGATGCCGCGGATTCCGAGCTTGTCCTGCAGGCACCGCCGGACGGCGTCGGCGAGGGTCTCGCCGCGGCGGACGAAGGTGCCCGGCAGTGCCCAGCTGCCGGTGTCGGCACGCCACATCTCGGCGACCAGGAGCTGCCGCCGGTCGAGGTCGACGGTGAGCAGCGCGGTGTCTATTGCCAGGGTCGGGCGCGGAAAATCGTGAAAAGGAGTGTCAGACCCCTGCGGTATCCTGTCCCCAGTGCCGTTGTCGCCCAGTGCCATAGCGACAAGCCTAGAGCACTAGGGTCTTGCAGAGAAAGCAATTTCCTGCTAGAATCGCAATTAAGAACGCCGCAGAGGCGGCCGAACTCGACGCCGAGCAGGACCGAAAACTACGTGAACAGGGGGGGCTCATGACCGACGCTAATTCCAATTCCAATTCCAGTTCCAACTCCAGTTCCAACTCCAGTACCAACACGATGCGTGCCATCTACGCGCTCGGGGACAGCGACACCATGGCGCGCAGCGAGATGCTGAACGCCAAGGCCGCCGAACACGGTGCGGTCATCTGGCGGACGTTCAGCTTCGCCCCCGGCGAGGCGGCCCGCGCCGACGACCTCTGCGCCGTCGACGCCGTCGTCGAGGCCCTGGCCGACGCCATCGGCAACCGGCGCGACCTGTGGCTGCCGTTCTGGATGCAGGACCTCGTTCGCGAACAGCATCTGCGGGGGCTGAGCATCACCCTGCAGCGCCACGGCGTGGACCTGCTGCTGGGGCCGAGCCTGACGCGGTGCCCGGTCCAGGGCGGCCTGAACCAGACCGACGCCGCCCTGCGCAGCGAGATCAAGGCCGTCATGGACCTTGACGACGCCGCGAAGGCCCGCATCGGCCTGCACATCCTCACCACCGAGATCGACGCCGCGCTGGCCACCGGCCGGGACCCGTCCGGTGCGCCGGCCCGGCGCCGCTCCGCGCCCTTCTTCCACACGGCCGACCTCGCCGCCCTCCTGGGCACGTCGCCGCAGTGGGTGACGCGCGGGCTGCGCAAGGAGAAATTCGTCTACCGCGACGGCTCGGCAGTCGAGCCGATCGTCGGGCGCAGCGGGGAACCGGCGTTCAACGGGCCGATGGTCCGGGCGATCGCCTGGTCGGCCTTCCGCCGCGGCAAGCTCAGCGAGCAGCGCATCGAGGAGGTGTTGGTGGAACTGGACCGCAGCGCGCGGTAGCCCCGCCCGCCCCGCGACGTCCGTCAACCAACCCACTTCCGAGGAGGAACACCATGAACGACAACACCTATCGCAACACCCCATCCTGGGCGCACGACGACCTCGTGCACGGCTACTGGGTCGTGCCGGGCCGGCTGCTGGCCACCGAGTACCCGGGGCACACGAACGCCGAGCAGGCCACGCGCAAGCTCGCCGTGCTGACCGGTGCGGGCGTCGACTCCTTCGTCGACCTGACCGAGGCCGGCGAACCGGCCGGGAACGGCTCGCCGATGGTGCCCTACGCCGGGCTGCTGCCCGCTGGCGTCAGCCACCGGCGCTCCGCGATCCCCGACCGGGGCGTCATCGCCGACAACGGCTACGACGAGATCGTCGAGCACATCCGCGCCGAACTCGACGCGGGAAAGGTGGTGGCCGTGCACTGCTGGGGCGGCAAGGGCCGCACCGGAACCGTCGTCGGCTGCTGGCTGATCGACGACGCGGACCTGCGCTATCGCGCGGCGATCGAGCGCATGCAGGCGCTGCGGGCCGGCAGCCGCAAGGCACACCACCCGGTCCCCGACACCGCCGAGCAGCACCGGGTCCTGCAGCGGCGCGCCTACCGGCGGGAGGCCGCAGATGGACTGGTTTGAGCGCCTGACCGGATTCCGCGAAGAGGACTACGCCACCACCCAGAGCCGGCTGCGGGTCGAGGGCGACGAACTGGTCTCGGTGGTCAACGGCAGCCGGTACGGGATCGGTGAGCTGACCATGCCGACGCTGGGCGAGCTGCGGACGCGGGTCGATCCCGCTCGAGGGGAGCGCAGCTCGCTCAGCGTCCTGGTCGGCGACGTCCGGCAGTTGCACACCGACCCGGCCTACGAGGGCGCGCTGTTCCAGGTGGCCTCGCAGTTCAACCTGCTGGAGATGGTGTCCGAGCGGATCACCCCCGAGCACGGGGTGGCCCGCTACGCCGGTGACCCCACCCAGGGCCCGGCGTGCGCGATCTCCGCCGGCGCGGGGACCATCTACCGCAACTACCTGGTGCCGGTGGGCGACGGCGTCGGGCAGACCCGCGACCGCCAGCTCGACGCGCTGGCCGGGGTGGGGGCGGGGCTGGTCGAGCACCTCGGTGTGCCCGTCGAGAGCCTGTGGCGGATGCAGAACGGGTACGCGCTGTGCACCCCCGAGGGTCTGGCCGCCATCTCCGCCCTGCTCGACGGCGCGCCGGAGGAACTGCTCGACGGCCTGCGCCGGCGGCTGGCCATCGGCCTGCACCGCGACGTGCAGGTCACCACGGTCGAGTCCGGGCCGCGGCGGCTGGTGTCGCAGGCGTACTGCTCGGCGCTTCCGGTCGACTACGGGGCCGGCCCCCGCGTGCACTGGGAGCCGTTCGGCCGGCTGGTGCTGCAGGCGTCCTACGAGGCGACCCTGCTCGCCGCGGCGGAGCAGGCCGCCGCCGGCGGGTCCAACCGGGTGCTGCTGACCCGGGTCGGCGGGGGAGTCTTCGGCAACGGTGACGCCTGGATCGACGACGCCATCGACCGGGCGTTCGGGATCGTCGCCGGGGCCGGGCTGGAGGTCTTCGTGGTCTGCCACGGCCACGTTCCCCCCGGGGTGGCGGCCCTCGTCGGGCGGTGGAGGTAACCGGCGATCGGTAGGCTTCCGCGGATGCCGGCGGAACGCAGCTAGCCGATGACGCGCGCTGAGCCCAAGGGCCTGCTCGTCGGCGGCATCGCCGCCGGCGTGGCCGGGGTGATGGCCGACCTGCTCAGCCCGATCTACGCGACCTCGTTCCACAAGGGCTTCGGGCTGAGCAACACCCAGGCGGGGCTGCTGGTGTCGGCGGCGCTGGGTGCGATGGCCGTCGTCGAGTTCGGCCTCGCCCACTCGATCGCCCGCCGCGACCTCAAACGGGTGGCCACCTACGGCATCGTGCTGTCCTCGCTGGCCCTGCTCTACATCAGCGAGGTCAGTGACCGCGACCCGGGCAGCTTCTGGCCGTTGTTCGCCGGCATGGTCGCCCTCGGACTGGGATGCGGTTTGAGCTTCGTGGCGGGCAATGCCGCGCTGTCCTACGCCAACAACAGCGAGCGGGCTTTCGGGCTGCTGACGTTCTGGTACATGATCTTCGTCTTCGTGATGATGACGACGAATCCTTATCTGCGGCAGCTGTATCCGATCGTGTTGCCCTACGCCGCCATGGTCGCCGTCCAGCTGATCTGCCTGGTGCTGATCTGGTGGCGGCTGCCCGACACCAGGGCTATCGCCGCGCAGCGCGCCGCGGCGGCCGAAGCGGCAGACCCCGGGGAGCCGCCCGCCGGGGAACTGAAACTGCTCAGCGCGCTGCCAATCATGATGAGCCTGGCCGCGGCGCTGTCCTCCCTCGCCCTGGCGGGACTGTGGACCTTCGCCGAGGAGATGGGCGTCACCGCCGGCCTCTCGGCGCAGACCACCGCGAGCTTCCTGGGGTCCTCCCAGCTGATGGGTCTGCTGGGGACGATGGCGCCCTGGCTGCTGGGGCCCCGGATCGGACGGGCGGCCTTGGGTGTGGCCAGTTTCGTGTTGATGGCGGCGGGTGTCTTCATGGTGGGGCTGATCCACCAACCGACGGCCTACATCGTCGGCAACCTCGCGCTCAACCTGGGCTACTGGGCGACGATGCCGCTGATGCTGTCGGTCGCCGCCGATCTCGACCGCAACTCCGGGCGGCTGGTGGCGTTCATGCTCGGAATGTCCTCGGTCGGGCTTGCCATCGGCCCCAGCCTGGCCGGCCCGCTGCTGGGCGGGACCGAGACCACGCTGGGCGGCTGGCTGTTCGGGCTGAGCACCGCGTCATGCGCAGTGTGCTCTCCCAGGTCGACGCCCTGGTCATCGTCGGCACGATGAGCTTCGACGGGGCGTCGTCGGTGGAGACGACCCTGGATTGGCTCGACGCCCGCAACAGC
Organism: uncultured Mycobacterium sp.; assembly: GCA_964466565.1. Lineage (GTDB taxonomy): Bacteria > Actinomycetota > Actinomycetes > Mycobacteriales > Mycobacteriaceae > Mycobacterium. The sequence goes on along the minus strand of CAYXOM010000198.1, from coordinate 1,037 downwards.
CACGAGCTGCTGCGGCGCAGTTGTGTCGTCCTCAACGACGTGCACGACAACCACGACCCGAAATTCATTTCCACCGTGGAAAAGAGCCTGGGGCCGCGGGTCGGTGGGCTGGCGACGGTGCCCTTCGACAAGCATCTGCGCGACGGCCACGCGTTTGATTATCGGGCGATCCACAAACGCACCGCCCTGGCCCTCATCGGCATCGCGGCGTGGCTGGCGGAGGGATTTGCCGGCGCGGGGTCGCAGTGACCGCCCTGGAGCCGGCGGCCGCCGCCGAGGTCCGCGCGGTGAACGACAGCCCGGCGGCGGGCGGTCAGCGGGTACTGGTCGGGGTGATGGCCGCCGAGACGATGCTGGGCATCCGCCTCGACGCGGTCGCCGCGGTCGGGATGCAGACCGCCGCACTGGTGGACCTGGTCAACGCCCGCCTCACCGAACTGGGAATGGCGCGCCTGAGCGCCCCACCCACACCCACCGGCGCCGCGGCCCGCGGCCGGTGGGCGTTGTGCTGGGTGGATGGCACTCCGCTGCGGGCGAACCGGGCGCTGGCCGAGCAGGGTGTCCTCGACGGTGCGCGGCTGTGGCTGCGGTTCGTCCCCGACGACGAGGCCCGCATCCCGGTCGTGGAGCATGTCACCTCCGCAATCCCTACTGAACTGCGCAAACACTGGGCGGCGGTCGACCCGGCGTGGGCGGCCCGCGTCGGCGCGGCACTGCTGAGCACCACGGTGCTGACGGCGTTGGGGCTGTTGGTGCGCTACCGCGACGCCGGGCCGGGATGGTTGGCGACGGCAGTGGCCACGGTCGTGGCGGTGGCCCTCCTGGCGGCCTCGACGGTGCTCGCGGTACGCCCCGGCTTCGCCGGCACCGACCCGGCGGCCGGAGCGCAGCGCCGCACCCCCCGGATGGTCGCGGATGTGTTGCGCTGCAACGGGATCGCTGCGTTGGCGGTTGGCCTCGGGGCGGCGGTGCCGGGCCCCGTGGGCGCACCGCAGGTCGCGTTGGCGGCGGCGGTGATCGCCGCCGGGGCGGCGGTG
>CAYXOM010000197.1:0-11674 GCA_964466565.1 uncultured Mycobacterium sp. | reverse complement strand
GTCTTCGGGGTGATGCGGGCCAGCGCGGTCCCGGCGGAGACCGTTTCGGCGATCGCCGTCTGGATGGCCGCGAGGTTCGGGTTGCGCCGGAGGAACTGGGGGGTGGGCACGAAATTCTTCATTTGCCGCCCCTGGCCGACCACGACAGGTTCGCTGCCGAGGGTCTCCACCAGCAGCCACTCCCGGGTCACAGGTGCCGAGCCTAGCCCGGCGACCGCCCGCGGACTTCGGCGGGCGGGCTGAAATCCCAGCGCAACCGGCGTTACCCGCGGGTAATCCGACGCGGGTCGGTTCCGGGAGAAGATTGCCCTCCTGGCGCCGGTGCGAGTATTTTATGAACCACGTCCCCGTTCCCGGGACCATGCCGACGGATCGCGTTGTCCGACCGTTCGAGCGGGGTAGCGGCAGCTCCCCGGACGCTGTCCAGGATCGGCAGTCGACCGCTCGAGGGGTCGGCCGGCAGCCGCCTGGGTCAGCGCCGACGGCCGTCGAGTTCCCCGGTCACCCGCCGCAGGACCCTCAGCGCGCCCTGCTTGTCCAGCGGGTCGTTTCCGTTGCCGCACTTGGGAGACTGCACGCACGACGGGCATCCGCGGGGGCACTCGCAGGACCCGATCGCCGCGGCGGTCGCCGCCAGCCAGGTGCCGGCAGCCCGGTAACCCCGCTCAGCGAATCCGGCACCCCCGGGATGCCCGTCGTAGACGAACACGGTCGGCAGACCGTCGGGCCCCGCGGCGGTCGAGAGGCCTCCGATGTCGCCCCGGTCGCAACTCGCGACGAGCGGCAGCAGCCCGATGGCGGCGTGTTCGGCGGCGTGCAGCGAGCCCGGCACCCGGGACCGGCCGATGCCCTCCCGCTCCAGGGCGTCCGGCGTGACGGTGTACATCACCGCCGTGGTGGCCAGGGTCTGCTCGGGCAGGTCGAGTTCCACGAAGTCGACTACCTCACCGGAGGGCAGCCTGCGCAGATAACCCGCCACCCGGCGGGTGACCGTGACCGGCACCAGTCCCAGGGTCACCGTCGGGAAGTGCTCGCGTTCGCCGTCGCCGGCGACGCTGATGTCGGTCAGCTCCCGGGCGAAGGTGGTGTAGCCCGGTTCATCACGGTGCACCCACGCCACCCCGGCGTCGAGGTCGAGGGAGTCGACCAGGTAGTCCTCGCCCTGGTGCAGGTACACCGCCCCGGGGTGGACCGTCGCCGGCGCGCGGGCGGCCTCGGTGCTGCCGACGAGCCGTCCGGTCTCGGACTCCACGATGGCGACCTGCCCGCCGGCGGACCCCCGGATGTCGACCCCGGCGTGCGGGTCCAGGCCGGCGGCCGGGAAGTACCGGCCGCCGCGATGCCGAAGGAGGCCCTCCTCGACCAGTTCCCGGGCCACCCCACCGGCGTGCCACTGCCGCAGCTCGGCGTCATCCAGCGGTTTCTCCGCAGCCGCGCAGAGCAGCTGCGGGCCCAGGACGTAGCTGTTGGCGGGGTCGATGACCACCCGCTCGACGGGCTTGCCCAGCAGCGCCTCGGGATGATGGACCAGGTAGGTGTCCAGCGGATCGTCGCGGGCGATGAGGACCACCAGTGAGCCCTGGCCGCGCCGGCCCGACCGGCCGGCCTGCTGCCAGAAGGAGGCGCGTGTGCCGGGGAATCCCGCCAGCAACACCGCGTCGAGGCCGGCGATGTCGATGCCGAGTTCCAGGGCGTTCGTCGTCGACAGACCCCACAGCCGGCCGTCTAAGATCGAGCGCTCGAGCTCCCGGCGGTCCTCGGCCAGGTAACCGGCACGGTAGGAGGCGACGGTGTCGCACAGCTGCGGGGCGGTCTCGGCCAGCCGGGCGCGCGTCGCCAGCGCGGTGAGTTCGGCGCCCCGGCGGGATCGCGCGAAGGTCAGCGTGCGCGCGCCCTGGGCAATCAGGTCCGCCATCATTCGTGCGGCCTCCGATCCCGCCGAGCGGCGCACCGGGGCGCCGTTCTCCCCGATCAGGTCGGTCCGCAGTCCGGGCTCCCACAGGGCGATGGTTCGTGCGCCGTGCGGCGAACCGTCGCACGTCACCTCCGTCACCGCCCGCCCGATGAGTGCGGCCGCGCTGGCACCGGGCTCGGCGGTGGTGGCGCTGGCCAGGATCACGGTCGGCCCACGTCCCCCGTCGGGTGCGTACCGGGCGCACAGTCGCAGCAGCCGGCGTAACACCATCGCGACGTTGGAACCGAAAACCCCCCGGTAGTGGTGGGATTCGTCGACGACGATGTAGCTCAGCCCGCGGAGGAACGCCGCCCACCGGGCGTGGTGGGACAGCATCGACAGGTGGACCATGTCCGGGTTGGAGAACAGCCAGCGTGACCGCTCGCGAGCGAACCGACGGAGCTCGGCGGGAGTGTCGCCGTCGTAGGCCGCCGGGGCGACGTCGGAAAGCCCGGCGACTGCGGCGGTCATCGCGTGCGCGGTGCGCAGCTGGTCATGGCCCAGTGCCTTGGTGGGCGACAGGTACAGCGCGCGGGCGCGGGGCCAGCGGGCCAGGACGTCGAAGACGGGCAGTTGGAAGCCCAGCGACTTGCCCGATGCGGTGCCGGTGGCGATCACGACGTCCCGGCCGGCGCGGGCGGCCTCGGCGGCCTGCACCTGATGCGACCAGGGCCGCTCGATCCCGCGCCCGGCTAGCATCGCGACCACCGCGGGGTCGACCCACTCAGGCCATTCCCGGGCCTGCGCGGGCCTGGCCGGGATCTCCCGGACGTGGCGCAGCGAGTCCGCGGCCGAGCCGGCGCGCAGCGCCCCCAGCAACTCCCCGCCGAAACTGTTCACCGCCACTCCCTCGTGCCGCCGGGAACCGCCCGGGTCCCGCCCCGACCGGAAATTGTGGACGAAACTGTCGCTTCGGCCCCGATCGTGGTTGGATGAGGGTGGTCGCAGCTTCTGTGTTCGTGTCTCCACAATCGCAGGAACTTCCGTTGCGATCGCAGTTCCTGCGAGGGTCTGACAGCCGGAGGTCTCCGGAAACTCTACGAGGGATGGCGGTCGGAACCGGCCCGGCCTGCCGAAGCATCGGCGGACCGCCCGCAGTAAGAGAAAGAAAGTACAAGTTATGCCACAGGGAACTGTGAAGTGGTTCAACGCGGAGAAGGGCTTCGGCTTCATCGCACCGGAGGACGGCTCCGCCGATGTTTTCGTCCACTACACGGAAATCCAGGGATCGGGGTTCCGCACCTTGGAGGAGAACCAGCGAGTCGAGTTCGAGGTGGGTCAGAGCCCCAAGGGTCCGCAAGCCACGGGCGTGCGCGCCGTCTGATCAGCGAATTTGGCAGCACCCCCGCGAACCCGGCGACGGTTTCGCGGGGGTGTTTCGACGTTCGGGGGGACGCCCGGACTCGCTCCGCGGTCTGAGCCGGCCCGGCCCCGCTGCCTTACTGTCACATCGTGAACCAGCTGTCGTTCTTCTCCGCCGATTCGGTGCCGCCCGAGGTGTCCGATCTCACCGGCGTACTCGCGGCGGCTGGCCAGGTGGTCAACGTTTCCGGCGGCGCACGGCTGTCGGTAGTGGTCGACGAGTTGTGGCGAGCCGGCGCGCTGGCCGAGATGATCACCGCCGCGGGCCTGACGGCCGAGATCACCCGCACCGAGGAGGACACCCCCCTGGTGCGGACGGCGGTCGACGGCCGGCTGGTGGGGATCGCCGCGCAGTGGACGCGCGGGGCGGTCAAGACGGTGCCGCCGCAGTGGCTGCCGGGTCCGCGCGAATTGCGGGCGTGGACGCTGGCCGCCGGGCACCCCGAGGCCGACCGGTACCTGCTGGGGCTGGACCCGCACGCGCCCGACACCTATTCCCCGCTGGCCTCGGCGCTGATGCGGGTGGGTGTCGCGCCGACGCTGATCGGCACCCGCGGAGCCCGGCCGGCCTTGCGGATCAGCGGCCGGCGGCGACTGTCGCGGCTGGTGGAGAACGTCGGAGACCCCCCCGAGGGGCCGGAGGCCGCCGCCGCGTGGCCACACGCCTGAGTCCGGCGGCACTGCGCCGGTTTGCATCCCTCGGGCCGGGGGTGCCACATTGACAGATGCCCGGCGGGGGACGATCAGCGGGCTGAGTACACCCCTGACACAAGAATCGGCACGGAGAATCACACGGCCAAGGACGTCGCGGGAGACCGTCGGCGTGCCAGCGGAGAAGTGGAGCGTGAGGCGAAGGTGGCTGGCGGCGAACCGGCCCGGGACCGGGGCAGCGTGCGGCGACTCGTGATAGTCGAGTCGCCCACCAAGGCGCGCAAGATCGCCGGTTACCTCGGCCCCGGGTACGTCGTGGAGTCCTCCCGGGGGCACATTCGCGACCTCCCCCAGCGGGCCGCCGACGTGCCGGCGAAGTACAAGCCGATGAAATGGGCCCGCACCGGAGTCGACGTGGACAACGACTTCGAACCGCTCTACGTGATCAGCCCGGACAAGAAGACCGTCGTCTCCGAACTGAAGAGCCTGCTCAAGGACGTCGATGAGCTGTACCTGGCCACCGACGGCGACCGCGAGGGCGAGGCGATCGCCTGGCACCTGCTGGAGACCCTCAAGCCCAGCGTCCCGGTCAAGCGGATGGTGTTCCACGAGATCACCGAGCCGGCCATCCGGGAGGCCGCCGAGAATCCGCGCGACCTCGACACCGACCTGGTCGACGCCCAGGAGACCCGGCGCATCCTCGACCGGCTCTACGGCTACGAGATCAGCCCGGTGCTGTGGAAGAAGGTCGGCCGCGGGCTGTCCGCCGGGCGGGTGCAGTCGGTGGCCACCCGGATCATCGTGCAGCGCGAGCGTGAGCGGATGGCCTTCCGCAGTGCCTCCTACTGGGACGTGCTGGCCGAGCTCGACGCCAGCGTGTCCGACCCGGCCGCCTCCCCGCCCCGGTTCGCCGCCCGACTGGTCGCCGTGGACGGCAGACGGGTGGCCACCGGCCGCGATTTCGACTCGGTGGGACAGGTGCGCAAGCCCGGCGAGGTGGTGGTCCTCGACCAGGCCGCCGCGACCAGTCTGGCCGCCGGCCTGCGGGGCGCGGCGCTGAGGGTCGCCTCGGTGGAGGAGAAGCCCTACACCCGCCGGCCCTACCCGCCGTTCATGACTTCGACCCTGCAGCAGGAAGCCGGCCGGAAGCTGCGGTTCTCCTCCGAGCGGACGATGAGCGTGGCTCAGCGGCTCTACGAGAACGGCTACATCACCTACATGCGCACCGACTCGACGACTCTGTCGGCCGGCGCCATCGACGCGGCGCGCAACCAGGCCCGCCAGCTCTACGGCGAGGAATACCTGCATCCTTCGCCGCGCCAGTACACCCGCAAGGTGAAGAACGCCCAGGAGGCGCACGAGGCCATCCGGCCGGCCGGCGACACCTTCGCCACACCGGGCGCGCTGCACGCCGAACTCGACGCCGACGGATTCCGCCTCTACGAGCTGATCTGGCAGCGCACCGTCGCCTCCCAGATGGCCGACGCCCGTGGCACCACCCTGAGCCTGCGCGTCAGCGGCGAGGCGGCCGACGGCCGCGAGGCGACGCTGGCCGCCAGCGGCCGCACCATCACCTTCCCGGGATTCCTCAAGGCCTACGTCGAGACCGTCGACGAGCTCGCCGGTGGCGAGGCCGACGACGCCGAGAGTCGCCTGCCGCAGGTGCGCTCGGGCCAGCGGGTCGACGCCGTCGCGCTGAACCCCGAGGGGCACGCCACCAACCCGCCGGCCCGCTACACGGAAGCCTCCCTGGTCAAGGCGCTGGAGGAATTCGGGATCGGCCGTCCCTCGACCTACGCCAGCATCATCAAGACCATTCTGGCCCGCGGCTATGTGCACAAGAAGGGCAGCGCGCTGGTCCCCTCCTGGGTGGCGTTCGCGGTCACCGGACTGCTCGAGCAGCATTTCGGGCGGCTGGTCGACTACGACTTCACCGCCGCCCTCGAGGACGAACTCGACGAGATCGCCGCGGGGCACGAGCAGCGCACCAACTGGCTGCACAACTTCTACTTCGGCGGCGAACACGGCGTGCCGCAATCGATCGCGCGAGCCGGCGGACTGAAGAAGCTGATCGGGGTGAATCTCGAGGAGATCGACGCCCGCGGCATCAACTCCATCCACCTCTTCGACGACGCCGAAGGCCGCCCGATCTGCGTGCGCCCCGGAAAGAACGGCGCCTATCTGGAGCGCGTGGTCGCCGGGGAGGACGGGGAGACCACCCCGCAGCGGGCGAACCTCAGCGACGAGATCGCCCCCGACGAACTGACCCTCGAGCTGGCCGAAACCCTGTTCGCCACGCCGCAGGAGGGCCGGGTGCTCGGGGTCGACCCGGATACCGGCCATGAGATTCTCGCGCGCGACGGCCGGTACGGCCCGTACGTGACCGAAGTCCTTCCCCCGCCGCCGGACGACGTGGGCGGCGCAGGGGCCAAGAAGGGCAAGAAGCCGACCGGCCCGAAACCGCGGACGGGCTCGCTGTTCAAGTCGATGGACCTGCAGACGGTGACGCTCGAGGACGCGCTGCGGCTGCTCTCGCTGCCGCGCGTGGTCGGCGTCGACCCGCAGAGCGGCGAGGAGATCACCGCGCAGAACGGCCGTTACGGGCCGTACCTCAAGCGCGGCAACGATTCGCGGTCATTGGCCGGCGAGGAGCAGATCTTCGAGATCGGTCTCGAGGAGGCGCTGCGCATCTATGCCGAGCCCAAGCGACGGGGCCGGCAGGGCTCGGCCGCCCCACCCCTGCGCGAACTGGGCGCCGACCCGGCGACCGGGAAGCCGATGGTGATCAAGGACGGCCGGTTCGGACCGTATGTCACCGACGGGGAGACCAACGCCAGTCTGCGCAAGGGCGACGACGTCGTGGGCCTCACCGACGAGCGAGCGGCCGAACTGCTCGCCGAGCGGCGGGCCAGCGGCCCGGTCAAGCGCGTCGCGAAGAAGACCGTCCGCAAGAAGTCCCCGGCGAAGAAGGGCGGCTAGCGCGGCGCGGCGGGCTGGGGAGGCCGGCCGGGATACCGGTCCGGGCGCCTGGACGTCGACGGCCGCGGACTCGCTGGGCGCCGGGCCCCTACCGGGCGGGCCAGTTGGGTCGGTGCGGTGCGGCCGCGCAGTTCCACCACCTCGCCGACCTCCCAGCGCAGGGCCTCGGCGTCCAGTGCGCCGCTGACCGCGGTCGCCGACGCCAGCACGTGACCGCCCTCGGTCTTGGCCAGTTCGGTCAGCCGGGCGGCTTCGTTGACCGGGTCGCCGATCACGGTGTACTCGAATCGCGCCTGGGCGCCGATGTGCCCGGCGATGGCCACTCCCGCCGAGACCCCGACCCCGAAGTCGATCGGGCCGAGGACTTCTGTGAGTTCGTCGTTGAGTTCGCGGGCTGCGGCCAGTGCGGCGCCGGCGAAGTCCGGATGCTCGATCGGTGCGCCGAAGAGGCACAGTGCGGCGTCACCCTGGAACTTGTTGACGAAGCCGCCGTGGCGCTGGACGGTGTCGACGACCACCCGGAAGAACTCGTTGAGCAGATCGACGACCTCGCCCGGCGGCCGGGTCGCGGCGAGTTGGGTCGAGCTCACCAGGTCGACGAACAGCACCCCGACGTGGCGTTCCTGACCGCCCAGCTCGGTGCCGCGCTCCAGGGCGCGGCGCGCGACGTCCTCGCCGACGTAGCGGCCGAAAAGGTCGCGCATCCGTTGCCGCTCGGCGAGTTCGCGCACCATGTCGTTGAAGCCCGACTGCAGCAGCCCCAGCTCGGTGGCGTCATAGATCTGCATGTGCGCGTTGTAGTTTCCGCGCTGAACCTCCCCGAGCGCCCAGCGAAGCTGCCGAAGCGGGTCGGAGATCGCGAAGGCGGACAGGATGTTGCCGGCCAAGCCGATCACCAGCGCGGCGATCGCCATCAGCAGGACGGGAGTGAACAGCGTGTCGGCGGAGACCTCAAGGATGGAGAACTTTGTCGCAACGATCGACAGCACGATCATCAGCACCGGGACTCCGGTCGAGAGCAACCAGGTCAGCACCAGGCGCAGCACCACCCCGGGCCGGTGGAAGTAACCCGGCGGCCCACCACGCAGGGCCGCCACGGCGACCGGTCGCAGGACCCGCTCGGACTGCAGGTAGCCGATGATGGCGGTGGTCGTCGCACCCAGCAGGGTCGCCATGGCCAGGACCGGGGCGGCGTGGCCGGCCACCGGCCAACTGGTGGCGATGAACACCCCGGCGCCGAGCAGCCACATGGTGATGCTGATCAGCGAGCGGTAACCCGGCATCCGCAGCGCCCGCAGTCTGGCCGCCTCGGTGAGGGCGGGGTCCTCCTGTGCCGGCGTCCCGTCCCGGCGCTGCCAGCGGAAGACCGGAGCCAGCAGCCAGAGGCTCACCGCCGCGCCGACGATGAATGTCACGAAGGTGAACCCGAGCAGGATCATGAGGTTCTCGGTGGGCAGGTCCTGCAACCGGAAGCGATCCGCCGGTGGGAGTCCGAACCGCAGGAAGCCCAGCACCAGCAGCGCGCCGACGGCGTCGGCCTGCAGCAGCCCGAGCGCGAACACCGGCCACGGGGTGCGCACCAGCCAGCCCAGGAAACCCAGGGTCCGCCCGGGCGCGGCCGGCGTGCTGCTCACGGTTAATACCGTACGGTCGCCGGCGTGGTCGTCCAACCCGGACTCGGCCGCCCTCACCTGCCCTGTCGCGGTCCGCAACTAGTGTGTGGGCGATGGAATCCGGGGTCTTCGGGCGGCTGGTCGGCCAAAGTTCGGTGACCGCCGAACTGGTGGCCGCCGCGGCGGCCGCCCGGGGTGATTCCGCTCACGATCGGCGGATGACGCACGCCTGGCTGATCACCGGCCCACCGGGTTCGGGCCGTTCGGTCGCCGCGCTGTGCTTCGCCGCCGCGCTGCAGTGCACCGCCGAGGACGCCCCGGGATGCGGGCAGTGCCGGGCCTGTGCCACCACGATGGCCGGAACGCACGCCGACCTCCGCCGGATCGTCCCCGAGGGCCTGTCGATCGGGGTGGACGACATGCGGACGATCGTCGCCGCCGCCGCACGCCGGCCTGGCAGCGGCCGCTGGCTGGTGGTGCTCATCGAGGACGCCGACCGGCTGACCGAGGGCGCGGCCAACGTCCTGCTCAAGATGGTCGAGGAACCGCCGCCCGCGACGGTGTTCCTGCTGTGCGCCCCCTCGGTGGACCCCGAGGACATCGCCGTCACCCTCCGGTCGCGCTGCCGCCACGTCGCGCTGGTCACCCCGGGCGCCGCCGACATCGAACGGGTGCTCGTCGAGCGTGACGGGATCAGCGCCGAGCGGGCGGGGTGGGCGGCATCGGTCAGCGGGGGACACGTCGGGCGGGCCCGGCGACTGGCCACCGATCCCGAGGCGCGCGACCGCCGCCTGCGGGCACTGGGGCTGGTGCGCGACGCGGTGGTGCCCGCGCGCGCCTACGCGGCGGCCGAGGATCTGGTCGCCGCCGCCGAGGCGGAGGCCAATGCCCTCACCGCCGACCGCGACGAGAACGAAGTCACCGAGTTGCGCACGGCACTCGGCGAGGGCGGCACCGGAAAGGGCGTGGCGGGCGCGGCACACGGGACAAGCGCAATCATCAAAGAGCTTGAGAAGAAGCAGAAGTCGCGAAGGACCCGGGCGTCGCGCGACGCGCTCGACCGGGCGTTGATCGACCTGGGAAATTATTTCCGGGATGCGATGATGCTCTCCGCCGGCGCCGGCGCCGGGGCAGTGGCGGCGAGCCATCCCGACATGTCCCAGCGCACCGCCGCGCTGGCCGAGCACGCCTCTGCCGACCGGCTGCTGCGCTGCATCGAGGCCGTGCTGGCCTGCCGAGAGGCGCTGGCGGCCAACGTCAAGCCCAAGTTCGCCGTCGACGCCCTGGTCGCCACCGTGGGCCGGCAGCTGCGCGCCGGAGGGTAGACTCACGCCCGGCCGTCAGGCCACGCCGCCTTAGCTCAGTCGGCAGAGCGATTCACTCGTAATGAATAGGTCGGGGGTTCGATTCCCCCAGGCGGCTCGGTCCCACCCCCACGTCAGGCCAACCGGCGAACGTCTCACGGCCGGGTGCGTCATGCTCGAAGCCATGGACCAACCGACCTCCGCCAACCTCGCCCTGGTGGATCCCGCACATCCACCGAGCCGCAGAGCGCCGCTGGTGTGGTCCATCGCCGCGGCGATCCCGTTTCTGGTGCTGGCGCCCGCCCAACTGGTGTGGGCGGCGGTGGACGGTCGGGTGCTGTGGCTGCACGCCGCGGCCGCGGGGCTGACGCTGCTGGGCTTCCTGGCGTTCGTCGTGGTCGCCCCGCTGTGGCGTTACCGCGTCCATCGGTGGGAGGTCTCGCTGGCACCCGGTCCGCCGGCGGTGTACACCCGCACCGGCTGGATCACCCAGGAGCGCCGTATCGCGCCGATCTCGCGCGTGCAGACCGTCGACACCCATCGCGGGCCGCTGGACCGGTTGTTCGGCCTGGCCAACGTCACGGTGACCACGGCGTCCTCGGCCGGCGCGGTGCGCATCGTGGCGCTGGACGCCGAGGTCGCCGACCAGGTGGTGGCGCAACTGACCGATGTCGCCGCGATCGGTGCTCAGGACGCCACGTGAACACGGTCACCGGAGAGGGTCATCCAGTGCCCTGGCAACGACTGGACCCGCGGATGCTCCTGGTGCATCCGGTGCACGAGGTGCTCCGCCAACTCCCGCTGCTGGTCGGGTCGCTGTTCCTCGGCTCGGCGACCGGGAATCCGTGGTGGGTGGCGCTGGCGCTGGCGCTGGCCGTCGTCCTCGGCATCCTGCGATGGTTCGTCACCACCTACCGGATCGCCCCCGACGAGGTCCAGCTGCGCACCGGGGTGCTGCAGCGGACCGTATTGTCATTGCCGCGCAATCGGATTCGGTCAGTTTCCACCGATGCTCGGCTGCTTCATCGGCTTCTGGGTCTGACCGTGCTGCGGGTGGGTACCGGTCAGGAAGCCCGAGCCGACGGCGATTTCACCCTCGACGCCGTGTCGGCCGAGCAGGTTCCGCGACTGCGTGCCGTCCTGCTGGCCGATTCGCTGGCGGTGGCGGAGGATGCCGAGGCGCCCGGCCGGGTGCTGGCTCGCTGGCATCCCAGCTGGGTGCGTTACAGCGCGGCCAGTCTCACCGGGCTGGCCATGATCTTGGCGGCGATCGGTGTCGCGCATCAGGCAGGAGCGGGGATGGCGCTGCGGGATTCGCCACTCGCCCAGTCCGGTCTGGACGCCGCGCAGCGATTCGGCGCCGCCGCCACGGCCGGGGCCGCGGTGATGGCCGTGCTGGTGGCCTCGGTGGCGTTGTCGGTGCTGCGTTCGCTGTTGACCTACGGAAACCTTCGGCTGCGCCGCGATGCCGAGGTGCTGCACCTCGAGCACGGGCTGCTGCGGGTCCGCGAGCACACCTACGACATGCGCCGGCTGCGCGGGGGAACGCTGCGCGAACCGCTGCCGGTGAGGCTGTTGGGCGGGGCCCGGCTGGACGCGGTCATGACCGGGGTCAACGGCGCCGGCGAGTCGTCACTGCTGCTGCCGCCGTGCCCGGCGCACACCGCGCAGACGGTGCTGGCCGACCTGATCGCCAATCCCGCCGCGGTGACCGGCCCACTGCGGCGGCACGGCGCGGCCGCGACCCGGCGGCGCTGGATCCGGGCCCTGGCGATCCCCGCTGTGCTGGCTGTCGTGGGCGTGGCGGTGGG